>CAMLLI010000102.1 GCA_946480685.1 uncultured Flammeovirgaceae bacterium
GGGTATTGAAAGGCTCTCCGTTGGTTGGCGCCAATCGAAACTTCTTTCGCAAGGTACTGGTGATATTCCAGTTTTCGTTTGCTATGACACTCATCATTGCTACACTGGTAGTGCAGGAGCAGATCGAATATGCACAGCATCGCGATGCCGGCTATTCGCGCGAGAATATGATATACCAGTATATAACAGGCGACCTTGATAAAAATTACCAGGCCTATAAGAATGAGTTGCTGCAATCAGGTATAGCGGTGTCGGTAACCAAAACAAGTTCTCCGATCACAGAGGTATGGAGTAATTCTTGGGAGTTTGGCTGGAACGGAAAGGACCCTCAAAGTAAAATTGTAGTAGATCGTTTTTATACAGATGAAGATATTGTTAATACCGCGGGTCTCACACTGGTTGCCGGAAGAGATATGGACCTGGATAAATATCCTACGGATTCAACTGCATTGTTACTGAATGAAGCTGCGGTAAAGGCAATGGGTTTTGATAATCCGATAGGAGAACTTATTACGGACAGCGGTACCGAGTGGCATGTAGTAGGCGTGGTAAAAGATTTTTTGTTGCGCTCGCCTTTCCAGAAAGTAAAGCCCATGGTATTGCAGGGAAGCAAAGGTTGGTTTTCGGTAATTCATATACGACTGAACCACAACCGGCCATTACACGAAAACGTGGCCGCTCTGGAGAAACTATATACGAAATACAACCCGGTATATCCGTTCGACTATAATTTTGTCGATGATGTATACAAGAAAAAGTTTGTTGACCAGGAGAAAACGCAAACCATTACCACCATCTTTACATCGCTTGCTATTTTTATATCATGCCTTGGTTTGTTGGGACTCTCAACTTATATTATTGAATCGCGTGTTAAGGAAATCGGAATTCGCAAAATACTGGGCGCTTCGGTTGCAAATATAGCGCGGCTGTTATCGAAGGATTCCATGCGAATGATTATCGTAGGTATATTGCTGGGATGTCCTTCCGCCTGGTGGGGACTTAATCAATGGTTGATGTCATTCGAGTATCGCACCACGATAAAGCTTTGGATATTCCTCCTGGCAGCAGCAGCCATTATATTTATTGCCGGCCTCACCATCGTGGTACAAGTTATAAGGGCTGCACACGCCAACCCGGTTCGGAGCTTAAAGCAGGAATAAAGACTGCTTTTGCACAGCCGTATCCTATAAATCGATATAGCATATGATAAAAGAGCACATCTATAGTCGGATGTGCTCTTCTTTTATTGTTTCTTTTTGCCAGTATATCAGAACGTTATATATAGTTCATATTTCTAATGTCAAATTAATATCCCTTCCGGATACCATGACTGCAGTTCCTCCGTTAAATTCATAACAGTCTTGTGACTTTCTTCTTTTACATCCATCCAACGGATGCACGGTGAATACTTCGGATACTATATGTAATCCGGAAGCACGAACACGGAGGTATGTTTTTTTAACAGCGGCATAATATGTCTTTGATTCAGAAACTAACATCTTTAAACCGTGGCTTGCTGTATGGTGCAGCAGGCGTAACGGCGTTGCTGGTTGCCCGAGCCGTGTATAAAGAAGCTACTAAATATAGCTTAAAAGATAAGGTTGTGCTGATAACCGGTGGTTCGAGAGGACTCGGCCTGGTGATGGCGCGTATGCTCGCAGCAAAAGGAGCGAGACTTGCTATATGTGGTCGCAATGCAGAGTCGCTGGAAAAAGCAAAAGAAGAGCTTGAAGCAGCCGGTGCAGAAGTTATAGCGGTGAAAGCTGATGTAACACACGTAACCGAAGTAAACCGGTTGATCGCGAAAGTTATCCGCCACTACGGTGTTATAGATATACTGATCAACAACGCAGGTATAATTCAGGTTGCACCGCAGGAAGCTACTGAAGTGAAGGACTATAAAGAGGCTATGCAGACAAATTTCTGGGGACCTCTTTACACTATATTTGCCGTTCTTCCACACATGCGCAGCCAGGGCGGTGGCAGAATTGTAAATATAACTTCTATAGGCGGTAAAGTAGCCGTACCACATTTACTTCCCTATACCGCCAGTAAATTTGCGCTGGTAGGTCTTTCAGAAGGATTGCATGCGAGCCTGAAAGACAATAATATAATTGTTACAACGGTGGTGCCTGCGTTGATGCGAACCGGAAGTACAGGAAACATAAAGGTGAAAGGCGACCATGAAAAGGAGTATGCATGGTTTAAAGTATCAAGCTCGTCTGCGTTGCTTTCGGTGAAAGCCGAAACAGCTGCGTCCAGTATAATCAAGTCCATTGAATATGGGCGATCCGAAGCAACGATTGGTCTTACCGCAAAGCTTGCTACTATCATACAGGGACTCGCGCCCGGTTTTGTAAGCGAAGCAATGGCTATGGTTGAGCGTTTGTTGCCTCAACCTGGTGACAATTATACCGAAGTAAAAACCGGCTACGAGAGCGAGTCAGCGCTGTCTGCTGCACTTGGTAAACGTACTGCCGCTGCTGCTCTGAAAAATAATGAAACATAGTCTGTCTTGGCATGATAATTTAGTTAGTATTCAATCCATTAAAATTTACAACCATGCTTACATTTGAACCGGAACAAGGCTATACCGAGGTGTTTGAGCCAAACTATAACACCATGTCGTTAATGGTAGAAGCAAAAACAGCGTGTAACGAGGTTTACCTGAAGACTGGCGCCAACGCCAATCGCACTTACAATATGCGTTTCTGCCGTGCCGCTACCGCAGAAGAAGTTGAAAGATATACTGCGCTGAAATATAGCTCACCATACTTTCCATATAGCTCGTACAAGCAGCGACTTACTTCGCCTGAAAAACCAGCATACAAACAACACATATTTGCCTGATAGCAGGCAGCGCTTTGCGTTATATTAATTGTCGCAGCATTTCCTGGAGAAATATAGTAATCGTAATTTCTCCAGGTAATTTGCTGCTGATACTTTGTTAAACCTCTCCACGCAGTTTCCGCTCATTCGCACAGCAGTCAGACTTGTGTCACGTACCAGTTTGATAACTTTTTCAATCTCCTCATTCCGAAAAAACTTCAGGGATTTCATAACTATATATTTATAGTTTATATACTAACGGCTCAAAGCTCACGACTCGAAGCTGCTATTTAAAGCTTACGGAAGAGTTCGAAGCCGTTGAATAGTCTCCGCTCTCACCACCCGTTGTCTGATTAATTTGATCGCGTTCCATACGCGAAGGAGCGTGTTCAGATCGTACACGACCTTGCGCTTCGGTCTTATCACTCGGCTCCATAATTTTGCGTGTACTCTTCGCTGTACTTTCATCGGGCATAAGCTTCGACTTCAATACATTCAGTTTCGCTTTCGCTCCGGATATAACGCTGCTTTCTCCGTTCATAAGTGCTTCGTAACCATCCTTCGCTACATCTTCAGCCGTAGCTAGTTTCTCTTCCTTATATGTCACCGTATTTTCAGCGTGTGCTTTATGGAAGAAATCGGTGTCCGTTGCACCCGGCAACAATACGGTTACCGTTATATTGGTATCTTTTAATTCATTTGCCAGCGCTTCTCCAAACGATACTACAAAAGCTTTGGTAGCAGCATATATAGATAGCAATGGTATAGGCATTTTACCAGCTTCAGATCCTAACTGCATTATCTTTCCACGGTTGTTTGCCATCATATCGGTTAGGAAATATTTAGTGAGCGATATAAGTGATACAATGTTGAGTTGTATAATATCCAAACTCCGCTCCAGTTCAATATCTATAAAATTACCCCACTCACCCTGGCCTGCATCGTTAATAAGAAATTCTACTTCGATGCCCTTTTGCTTTACCGCATCGTATATTTCACTTGCTGCATTCGGATTAAAAAGATCTTTTACAAGGGGTATAATATCTACAGTACTCTGTTGTCCTAATTCATCAGCAACCTGCTGAAGTCTTTCTTCACTTCTCGACACGAGAACCAGGTTATACCCGTCACGGGCAAACAGCTTTGCCAGCTCGTAACCTATACCGCTTGTAGCGCCTGTAATTAAAGCGTATGTCTGTTTTTTGTTTGTTGCTTTCATGCTGATCCAATTTTTTAGTGAGGTGGAATAAAATAGTGCCCGTTGCATGCTGCGTTTCTTCAAGTGTGGAATAGTATTTGATTTTCAGAACTATAGCATTTGGACACTCGACCTGCGCTGTCTCAGCGCAGCATGTGGGTTTATAAGTATATATTTTAATCGGAGATATATTGAATGAACACAAGTCATCCTACACAACACTTCTATGAAGCATTTACCGGAGAGGAAGCCGCTTTACACGAACTTACACTTGATGCACTCGGCACTCCGTATACACGCATCGATAATCACGTTGATGCCGAACAGAAATCCATCCGGTTCTATGTGAAAGAGAAGAACCATCACTTTGAAGATATGAAAGTGAATATTGTAGACCGCTGTTTAAAGAACAAGGATCTGAATTCGAAGTTTGAATCACGGTTAGGAGATTATCAGAAGATATTGTTATGATGATGCATGCACTATATATACGGAAGGTGTAGTAGTATGAGACATGTTAGTGTGGAATGCCATGATAGTTGTGTACCGGTATAGGCAACGGGTTACCCATCGCATATACTCCGGCAATTGTAGAAGGAAGGGAATAATTTTTACGCGAATGGAGAAAAACAAAAATGCGTATGTGGAAAAAACTAGCTGGAGTGGCACTTATGGCAACTGTGATGGTTGCAGGTGCATGTGATGATGACGATGATGGTGACAACCGCGATCTATCACAACAAGACAAGAACTTTATTACGATGGCTTCTTATGGAAATCGTGCTGAAGTAGAGTTGGGTGCGTTGGCAGCATCAAAGGGAAATTCAGACGCGGTAAGAATGTACGGAAACATGATGGTAGACGAACATGAAGATGCACTGGATGACCTTGAAGATATAGCTGATGATTTCGATGCCGATTTTCCTACGGGCCTGGATGCTGAGCACCAGGAGAAAAAGGAAATGCTGATGGCTTTATCCGGATATTCGTTTGATACAGCCTATATGCATAGCCAGGTAGTAGACCATGAGAAAACAGAAGCACTGTTCGAAACAGAAGTGGCAAGCGGCAAGGAGCAGCGTTTAAAAGATTATGCGAATAATCTGTTGCCGCACATTCGCATGCATCTTCATAAAGCTGATAGTATCCTAACTGTACTTGAAGATGATAATGGCGACTAGGATCATTACAACAGTTGTATAACTATATATTAAGGGTATAACTATATATAACTATGCTCGATCAAAATTCAGGCGAACTCAATGCCGTCCAACTTCCGCCGGCTACCGGGTCAAGTGTTATTAATATAAGTTTTGGTGAACGGATAGCATCCGTATTAGGAGGCTTAGCGCTGGCATCGCTGGCCATGCGAAATCTGAAGCAGCCGAAAAATATAGCGATGCTTTTGAGTGGTGGCTACCTCGTAGTGCGCGGAGCAACGGGCTATTGTGCACTCAATACAAGGTTGCAAAGAAATACCATATACAAGCGCGCATCGGCTATTCAGATTTCCAATGTACTGACGATTAACAGGCCGCGCTCTGAAGTATATGCCTTCTGGCGCAAACTTGAAAATCTGCCGCGCTTCATGAAACACCTCGCAGATGTTACGCAGATCGATGAGACGCGTTCACATTGGACAGCCGCCATGCCACGTGGCCTCGGGCGGATTTCCTGGGAAGCAGAAATTACAGACGATCGACCGGATGAATATATAGCCTGGCAATCACTTCCCGGAAGTCTCATTGATAATGCAGGCTCCGTTGTGTTCAGAGACGCAGCTGGTATAGAAGGTACGGAAGTTAGGGCTGTTATATCGTACAGGCTACCCGCCGGTGATGCTGGTGCCCTGGCCGCTAAACTTATCAACCCGGTAGCAGAACAATTAATCCGAAAAGATCTGCTTCGGTTTAAAACTATTCTGGAGACTGGTAAAGTGCCGGAAGACGATAAATATTCCGCACAGCTTAAAGATAAGACGCGCACCAAGATATCGCGGATGAAACGCCATGAGGATGCTATTTTAAAGCGAAGCCATTAAGTAAACAATTAGTCGTATATATTTTAGTCATATATAATATAGCTATGCCGCTATAGAGCAAGATTTGCGTGCAAGTCTTCTCTATAGCGTTTTTGTTTATGGATATACCCTACCCGGAACGTTGACTTTCTGTGAGGCATCATCAATCACCAACACCCAGTCATCACCATCACGCGGTGGCGAAAATGTTTTTACACCGGTACCCTTCACCGGTTTGGCGGCTATAGCTTTACCTGTCCGCGGATCAAACCACCATACATTCTTTACTGTACCTTTTATTTTGCTAAGATCAATCTTTACCGGTTTGTTCTGCGGCAGGTAAATCATGGCGTAAGTTCCGTTCGCATCACGTGTAGCGGCTACGAGGTCAGTATAATTATGCCCTGCATCGTGTATCATTTGCTGATCTGCAATACGCGAGAAATACGGACGCGACAACATCAGGTTTTTAAGGTATTGCATTTGTTCCGCAGCTTCTGCGCGGGCGGCTTGTTGCCAGGGTATCAATGTGTCAGCGGTGTTGATGGGCGGGTATAGATCAGTATTGAGAAACTGCCATACATGATGATGCCCATACGTAACACCACAACCACCGGCAAATATACCTCTGTATATTCTCGCGCGAACATCGTAAGCATGAAAGTATCCGCGGCTGCGTGTCCATTTGCCATCCCACGGGTTTACCGGGTGATCTTCATAACAAGGCTCCATGTCCAATACAGGTTTCTGTGGTTTTAGAGCCAGATCACGTTTCACCCAGTCCCATGCCGGTGTCTCACGCGCACCATGTCCCGATTGAAATGTGTTCATGTCCAGCCACGGTTCTTCGTGTATATATTGTGACGAGGAAGCTTCACCGCCCCATGGATGATACGTTATGAAAGCATCTTTGCCCAATACACTTTCAATACCATTTGCCATGGCGCGCCATATAGCGCGATCATCATACTGTTTATGAACGCCTTCGCGTGACGAAGTATATATTGCCGGCCGATCGCCACCCAGTATCCAGAGTACATTCCATTGATTGGCATAGCGCGTAGCCAAAGCTTTTCCATAGGCAGCAGCGTTGGCTTCATGAAAGATAATCGGGCCATCACCCCACAGGTGGGCAACCTTGTCGCCCCACGTAGGCAAAAGCCCTATATATATACCTTTATCCGCTGCCTTTTGAATGGCAAAGTCTACGTGGTCCCAATAATCATACTCATACGGGTTGGTTGGATCGTTTCCCGGTGTGATGAGTAACTGCGTAGGATCTTCGTTGTTCAATGGCCAGTCGCCATAACGATTGGGTTGTCTGATGCCGTTGAACTCCGCCAGTGCTACCGCCTGCAGTACGGTATAGCCTTGTTCACTGCGGAGTGCTATAAACGATTCAATCTCTTCGCGGGTAAGCCGATGAAACATTTCCCAGTCCGTATCACCAAGCCAGAAAAAGGGCTTGCCATCTTTAGTAGTCAGGTAGCGGCCGCTGTCGCTTACTTTCAATTGAGCGGTTGTGTTGTAAAAACAAACCAGCAAGAACGGTAGTAGTAGTTTTTTCATTGGCTGCACGATTGAAGTAAAAATTGTATCAACACCACTTGTCCCATAACACGATTTGAATTTAGCAGGATATTGTTATTTTTAATAGCTGTGCAGTTTGTCATACTTGAAATTGTTCAGTGAATACAACCAGCTTTATGCCCACATTACAACGCTACCACTACGCTCATCGGCTACGAATTTTCCGAATGAGACAATTGCAATGGATTATATACTTGTCTGCCGGTATATTGTTGTCTGCCTGTACAAACCCAGATTCAAAATATAGCGGCTGGGAAGTTACAGGCGGTACGCGTGAAGGTATCCGGTATTCTTCGCTTACGCAGATTGATACCAATAATGTACAGGAGTTACAGGTGGCATGGACATATAATACAGGTGATGCTGATACGGTCAATCATTCACAGATACAATGCAATCCTGTTATTGTGAAGGATATACTATATGCGACTACGCCACAATTAAAACTGATTGCGTTACATGCTGCCACTGGTAAGCCGAAGTGGGTATTTGATCCGCGGCAACCTACTTCGGATAATCGTGTTCTGGATTTTATACTCAACAACAATCGCGGTGTTACGCATTGGACAGACGGAACCGAAGCAACTATATTTTATGTGGCCGGCTCAACGCTATATTCCGTAGACGCGGATACAGGAAAATTAAACGAGCGGTTTGGTGCGAAAGGAAAAATTGACTTGCATGAGGGACTTGGTGAAGACGCGCATGATCTCTTTGTAACGGCTACATCACCGGGAATCATTTATAAAGATTTGTTTATTATAGGATCACGTGTATCCGAAGGCCCTGATGCTGCTCCCGGACACATTCGCGCGTATGACGTTCGCACGGGTGAACAGAAGTGGATCTTTCATACCATTCCACACCCGGGTGAATATGGCTATGATACGTGGGACAATCCGGATGCATGGAAATTTACCGGAGGTGCCAATGCATGGGCCGGGTTTACATTGGATGAGCAACGCGGTATACTCTTTGCCCCGACAGGTTCTGCATCTTTTGATTTTTACGGAGGCAATCGCAAAGGCGACAATCTGTTTGCCAATTGTATACTTGCATTGGATGCTGCCACGGGTAAACGCATCTGGCATTTTCAATATCTACATCATGATATATGGGATCGCGATATACCTACGCCACCCGCATTGGTAACGCTACTGCGCGATGGCAAAAAGGTTGATGCCGTAGCGCAACCTACCAAGACGGGTTTTATCTATGTGTTCGAGCGTGAAACGGGAAAACCTTTGTTTGATATCAAGGAAGAACCTGTACCACCTTCTGTAATACCGGGCGAGAAGACAGCGCCAACGCAACCCCTACCCGCCAAACCTGAACCTTTTATGCGGCAAACATTTATCGAAGCTGATCTGAACGACTTGTTGCCGCCTGCATCATTTGACACGGTCCGCAAGCAATTTCACCGATATCAGAAAGGACACATGTTTACTCCGCCTTCGCGGGAAGGGAGTATATTTTTTCCCGGGCTGGATGGTGGTGCCGAGTGGGGTGGACCTGCAATTGATCCTGCTACCGGTATATTCTATGTAAATGCCAATGAAATTCCCTGGGTTATTACAATCGCTGATGTTGAGAAAAGTAATACGGTAAAGGAAACGTATGCTATAGCTGGAAAGCGACTATATCTCAATCACTGCAGCAGCTGCCACGGTGTTAACCGCGAGGGCGGTGGTAATTATCCGGCACTCACCGGTATAGAAAGTAA
>CAMLLI010000103.1 GCA_946480685.1 uncultured Flammeovirgaceae bacterium
GAGGCTGAAGTTCTTCGGATGTTGTGTTTGAACCGCGAACGCGTATTGAAACGCGAAGAAATCTTAAATCAAATCTGGGGCGATGACGATTACTTTATGGGCCGTAGCATGGATGTGTTTATCTCCAAGCTAAGAAAGTATCTTAAAGAAGATCCTGCCGTACAGATCGTGAATTACCACGGTGTGGGCTTCAGACTGGAAGTAGCCTGAGGATATATAGTATATTTAGCAATTATGCGATAGCAACGGACTCCGCTGCACCATTGTTTTCAGGCAGTGAGAAGTAGAATGTAGTTCCTTTACCTTCTACACTTTCAAACCAGATACGACCGCCATTCTTCTCAACAAACTCCTTGCAGAGTAAAAGACCAAGCCCGGTTCCTTTCTCTTGTTTGGTGCCGGGAGTTGTTATACTTCCCAACGTAAACATTCTGTGCTGGTTGGCAGCCGGTATGCCTACACCCGTATCAGCAACCGATAAAATTACCTGCTGATCGGTGCGCATGGCGTTTAATGTAATCGTGCCGCCGGTGCCGGTAAACTTGATAGCGTTGGTGACTAAATTTCGCAGTACAGACCGAATCATATTCAGGTCCGCGTATGCCTGTAGTGACTGGTGTAGATTATTTTTAACGTTGATATTCTTTCTGCGGAGCTCCGCCTCCATCAACGATATAGTTTCTTCTGCTGTTCTTGAAAGATCGAGATAGCCGGGATCATACGTTTCACCTTTCAATTGAAGTGTTGCCCACTGCAAAAGGTTCTCTATAAATTCTGTTGTCTGGCTGAAGCGTACTTCAAGTGCTTTCGCGAGATTCTGAAATTCATCTTTACTGACATCACCTGATTTTAAAAGCGAGAGCGCCAGTTGTAATGACCCAAGTGGTCCTTTGATGTCGTGCGATACAACGGAGAATAATTTGTCCTTTACGCGATTTACTTCTTCCAGTTTTTCACTCTTGTGTTGTATCTCTTCAATACGCAGCTGCACTTCGCGTTCAAGGCGTTCGTTCTCTTCCTGGTTGCGTTTCAATTCAAGCTCTTTGGCCAGCTGATTTTCTTTTCGGAGTATATTCCAGCGATCGCCCAACGCGAATGATATAAATAGCATTTGCATGATGCATCCTACCATAAGCCCGCTATAGTTTGTACTGAGGTAGCCGGGTATAAAACCGAGGTTGCTGATGGTAAAGAAAACGGCTGCGATCAAAACTGTAACCCATGCCAGCAGGTAATAGCGCGCGGAACGATAATTTTTTAAGAAGCAATATCCGGCACTGATCAATGCAAGCAAGCAGTGTATGAGTATAAAGTAGTGATGATATTCGTACGATACATTCGGAAAGAAAACAAACATGCTTAGCCCGCCCAGCAAATTGAGCGACATGTTGATGAGCATGAGGTTGTCCAATAGCGGACTGAATTTTTTTAAGTTTAAAAATGAACGCGTCAGAAACGTGGAGGTCACTACAAATGCAGGTCCGGAGAACATCGCGAAGACATCGTTCAGCCTCGGGGAATTCGGATATATATAGAAGAACGTATACCCCTGGAACAACGACACTATATTTACCATCGACATCAATGTGAGCACATAGTAAAATGTGATGCGATCGCGAACCGACAGAAACAGGAATAACTGGTATAGCAACATCAGTATCATGCCACCATAAAAGAACCCGTTTACGATCTGAACATTGTAACTGGCAGCATAGAACGCTTCCGGTCTCCAGATGGTGATGGGCATTTGCACCGAAGATATAGTACTTACCTTCAGGTAAATGGTACGCGTTTCACCGGTAGGTATATTGAATGAAAATATAGGATGACGATGTGCTACATCGCGACTCTTGATAACAAGTCTGTCGCCTGAAGTTTTGTGCTCGCCTACCAGCGATGAATCGGTAAGCATATAAAAGTCAATGAAGTCTAACGGAGCATACGCAATCTCCATCAGCCAGTCCTGGTTAGCCGATTCATTTGTAATAGTAAGCTTGAACCAATGTGTAGCGCGGTCGAATCCGAAGTTAGGTGATTTGGAAGGAGAAAGAGAATCAAACTGTATACTCTTGATTTCCTCCAGTGTAAGTTTATGAGTAGCATCGCGCCAATGCCCGATGTTTCCCTTTACATCTGTATGCCCGGCATTTCCCAGGCGTATAATTTGAGGGTACATCTTGTAAGAGGCGAGCACAAGACAGATCAGGAGAAGAATTCTGCGGCCCATAAACACAATATACTATATATTACTTTAATGATGCGAACTCCTTTGCGAAATAGGTTAATATAATATCAGCTCCTGCACGCTTCATACTCAACAACGTCTCCTTCATTACACGCTCGCCATCCAGCCAACCCTTCAGTGCTGCAGCCTTTATCATCGAGTACTCCCCGCTAACATTATAGGCAGCGATGGGCAATGATGAATTATCTTTAAGTAACCGAATTATATCCAGATAAGAAAGTGCTGGCTTTACCATTAAAAAATCGGCACCCTCTTGTGTATCGAGGTCCGCTTCAATCAATGCTTCCGTGCGATTTGCCGGATTCATCTGGTATGTTTTTTTGTCACCGAATTTTGGTGCAGAGTCCAATGCATCGCGAAACGGATTATAAAAACCACTGGCATATTTAGCAGTATAGCTCATGATGGACACTTGTGTAAATCCATTCTTGTCGAGCACATCACGCAGATATCCTACACGGCCATCCATCATATCGGAAGGACCGAGTATATCAATGTCTGTATCGGCCTGCGCCAACGCCATCTTGCCAAGTATCTCCAGTGTCTCATCGTTCAGTATCTTTCCGTCTTTCACCAGCCCATCGTGTCCGTCTGAACTATAGGGGTCCATCGCTACATCCGTCATGATACACGCTTCCGGGAATTGTTTTTTGATTTCACGGAGTGCACGGAGGTAAAAGAAATTCGGATCGTAGCTCTTCGTAGCCGTTTTGTCTTTATACTGATCTTCTACTGCCGGAAAAATATCGAACGCACGAATGCCAAGCTTCATACATTCTTCAACTTCCTTTAGCATAAGGTCGGTAGAGAATCGGAATATGCCCGGCATGGATGCAACTTCAATTTTCTGATTCTTGCCATCCAGCAGAAACAACGGAAAGATCAGGTCATCCGTAGTCACACGGGTCTCCTCCACCATAGCACGAACGGCCTCACTCTTTCTGTTTCGTCTGGGTCTGCGAATATTAAAGGACTGTAACATGTATATCTATATTTGATTTTCAAAGGTAGTGCTTCCGGCTAACCAAAAAAATGTTGATCTTCAGGTACACCTCCCAACGGCTTATGATTATGCGAACAATTTACATAACATTTATCCTCTTCTTTCTGTTTTCATGTGCTTCGCGAAAAAATAATATAACGGAAAATGCTATCGATATGTTCGCATCAGCATACTTTCCTTCTAATGAACCCGGTGGTGCTATTCTTATCATGAAGCACGACAGTATAATTTTTTCAAAGGGTTATGGTTTGGCAGACATAACAACGCACGAGCCGATTACTCCGAAAACTCTTTTCAACCTGGGCTCATTGTCCAAAACGTTTGTAGCCAATGCTATTCTTATTCTGCAGGAACGCGGAAAGCTATCGGTAGAAGACAGCCTGTTGAAATATTTCCCTGGTTTTAAGAATCAGTCAATTGCCCGCAAAGTAAAGATCAAACACCTGCTCACACATACATCAGGTTTGGCGGATAACCGTCACGTTGCAAATGATACCGTGTTCTATCTCACAGCAAAAGATGCTGAGAACTGGTATCCGGAGACACAGGTTGATTCGCTCTTGTTCGAACCGGGATCGCGCTTTCAATATTCGAACCCAGCATTCAATGGACTGGCGTTGATCGTTGAGAAAGTAAGCGGTATGCCGTGGCAACGTTTCGTAGAGGAAAACATTTTTAAACCATCTGGTATGAAAACCAGTACCATCACAAACGGTCCGCATCCAGAGCACGGTGTATCGCACGGATATATAATGAATCACGGCCAGTGGACCGAAGATGATTACGGTGAAGAACCAACTTTCGCTGCGGCAGGCAACGGTGGTGTGTGGAGTTCCGTTGAAGAACTGGCAATGTATGAACGCGCTTTGCGGCATGCTATATTTCTGAAACAGGAAACCATTCGCGATGCACGCACGGTAAAGCAATTCAGTAACTGGAGTGACAACGAACCTCCATTTATAGGATGGTCGTGGTTTATAAGAGACTATAGAAGTAACCTGCGAAGTGTAGGACACACGGGAAGTCAGGGTGGTTTCCTTACAAACTATGTTACGATTCCTGATAAAGACTTACTACTCGTGATACTTTGCAATGCTCCGCGCGAATCTTACGGAATGCAGGATTTTACAAACTATATACTTACCGAAATAGAGAAGCAGAACTGGTATGACTAAACGCAGATTTGGCTGGGCACTTTTGTTGATTTTTATAGTGATGAACGTGGTGGCCTTTCAGCATGCCTACAAGTTTACTCATTTCAGTGAGACAGCTTCCGCACGAACGCAAGACCCAAATGACCTGTCTATACTCGATAAAACGAAAATTCTTTTTGCCGGTATAGATAACCCGCGTCCTGAAGCGAAGAGTCTTCCGGATATACCATATAAAACGATTCGCATCATCATCAGTACACATGAATTGGAATGCTGGCGAATGGAAGTGCCGCGCGCGAAGGGAACCGTTATCTTGTTTCACGGCTATGCCGGAGAAAAATCTTCATTGCTCACGCGTGCCAAAGAATTCAGAAAGCTTGGCTATAACACAGTGCTTGTAGACTTCATGGGCTCTGGTGGTTCTACCGGTAGTGGTACATCTATAGGCTATACCGAAGCTGTGCAGGTAAAAGATTGTTTCGAGTATATAAACAAGCAATCGAAGCATGTGATACTTTTTGGTACTTCGATGGGTGCCGCAGCTGTATTAAAAGCCATGAACGACTATACCTTGCCGGTAACATCCATCATCCTCGAGTGTCCGTTCGGATCATTGTATAAAACAGTATGTGCGCGCTTCGAGTTAATGCACGTGCCTGCCGTGCCCATGGCAGCGCTGTTATGTTTATGGGGTGGTGTGCAGAATGGTTATTGGGCATTTTCACATAACCCTTCCACGTATGCAAAATCTGTTTCCTGTCCGGTGTTATTACTCTTTGGTGAAGACGATGATCGTGTAACGCGCGAAGAGACTGACTTGATATTCGCCAATCTCAAGGGTAAGAAACAATTAAAGGTATATACCGGTATCGGTCACGCTATATACACAAAGTCCAATGAAAAACAATGGGTGAAAGATGTAGCATCGTTCCTAAGCGCATCGCATTAATGGTATCGGTCAATTATGTGCTGACTGATTATTTTATAGATCTCGGCTCGCTGCTCGTCATGCTGTAAAAATTCCATGTGGCGGTCGAGTATCTCAAAATCACCGCGCCTTGCGGGACCTGTTTGTGCCTGCTCCGGACCTATCGATATACTCTTGTTGATCATCTCGGCAATAAGCGGCTTCAGCCAATCAAAATTAAGGTTGTTTTCTTTCATGATCTGCTGGGCGATCAGCAGCATGTGATTGGTAAAGTTGGAAGCAAACACTGCAGCTACATGCATGGCCTTACGTTCTTGCGAACTGATCTGGTGCACATTTTTACTGATTGCCTTCGCCATTGCAAGCAGTACTTTTTCGGCTGCCGGATTTTCGCTTTCAACAAATATAGGTACATCGGTAAAGTCTACTTTCTTCGATTTGCTGAAGGTCTGTAAAGGATAGAACACACCAATACCTGGAATGGCTGCATAGCCGAGTGCGCTTAGCGGTTGACTGCCGGAGGTATGCACAAGTATAGCTTCATCTGGAAGTATAATTTCCTGTACAATGGATTGAATGGCATCATCCGGAACGGCAATGATAAAAATGCTTGACGGACTATTCGAGAAATCAAGCGAATGCTTTACTTCTGCCTCATATAGTTTGTCAACCAATGCAGCAGCATGTGCCGGATTACGGCTATATACTTCGCGTACTGCAAAATCAGTATTGTCCAGCGCAGGTGCCAGATGCCACGCTACATTTCCGGAACCAATAAAAGAGACAAGTTTCATAGCAGGATTATTCTTGATTTATACTATACCTTTTACGATTCGATCTTTACCATCCAGATCTTTAATAATTGCAACATCACGAAAGTGATTGGCTTTAAATATAGCCGCTGTTTCGTTGCCGAAGCGCTCATTGATTTCCACGATCAACAGTCCGCCCGCGGTAAATACTTCGCGCGCTTTCCGTACGATCGCTTTGTAAAACGTCAGCACATCATCGTCAGGCACAAAGAGAGCGAGGTGTGGTTCATATTGCAATACATTTCTGTTCATCATTGCTTCTTCTGTTTGTGCTATATAGGGAGGATTACTTACCACAATGTCAAGGTCTCCGAGTGGGATGTCCTGCGAAAGGATATCATGCTGCAAGAAGTTGATGGAAGCATTCAGCATGGCGGCATTTTCTTTTGCTATAGCCAGTGCATCTCCACTAATGTCTGTGGCAGCAACAGAGGCTTCCGGTAATTCTTTCTTTAGTGTGACCGGTATACAACCGCTGCCGGTGCCTATATCCAGAATTCTTGGAGCATGAAGTTTATGCAGGTTGGTATAATGCAGAATTTCATGAATGAGATATTCCGTTTCCGGGCGGGGTATCAGTACAGCGCTGTTTACTTTAAACATTCTGCCGAAAAATTCCGCTTCACCTAAAATATATTGAATGGGTTCGTGTGTGTTGATGCGTTGCGCGATTGCGTATAGTTCTCTTTCCTGGCCTGGCTCAAGCGCAAGAGGTTTAGCCGCCAGAATATCGGTTCGGTCGAGCCTTAGAATTTTGGAAAATACCAGGTGCGCTATGCTCTTGATCTCATCGTTGCTTTCTTTCAGTGTAATATTGGCAATGAAATCCTGAAAGACTGTTTTGGAATTCTTCATAGCTTGACAATCTTTGCAAGTATAAGGCAATGCTAAAACACGATCACCATATTGACGAAGTTTTTATGCAGCGTACGCTGGAACTGGCGCAGCTTGGAAGAGGACACGTGAGTCCAAACCCGCTGGTAGGTTCTGTAATTGTTCACGAAGGAAAAATTATAGGAGAAGGCTGGCATCAAAAATACGGGGAAGCACACGCAGAAGTAAACGCTGTTCGAAGTGTAGACAACAAAAATCTGTTACAGCACAGCACGGTATATGTTAACCTTGAGCCATGTTCGCATACCGGTAAAACACCGCCCTGTGCCGATATGCTGATTGAGCATAAAGTAAAAAAAGTTGTTGTCGCGAACCTGGATTCAAACCCGTTGGTAGCTGGTAATGGTGTAAAGAAATTGCGGGCAGCGGGTATTGACGTAGTGACCGGTATACTGGAAAAGCAGGGCCGCGATCTTAATAAAAGATTCTTTACCTATATGGAGAAGAATCGCCCGTATACTATATTAAAATGGGCCGAGACAGCCGATGGTTTTGTAGCGCGTGAAAATTTTGATTCGAAGTGGATCAGCAATGAACACGCACGGCAACTGGTGCACAAATGGCGAACTGAAGAAGATGCTATATTGGTTGGCTCGCGCACAGCAGCGTACGACAATCCTCAATTAAACGTACGCGATTGGTCGGGAAGGAATCCCGTGCGCGTGGTGATAGATCGTTACCTTAAGTTACCCCCGAGCCTGCATCTCTTCGATAAAAAGCAAACTACACTTTGCTATAATGTTCTAAAGAATGAAGAACATGAGAATCTTTCCCTGATCCGGATCGATGAGAATAATTTTGTTCATAACCTCTCACAGGATTTATACCGCAGAAAAATTCAGTCGGTAATTATAGAAGGGGGCGCTTCTACACTCGCTATGTTTATCGAAAATAATCTCTGGGATGAAGCACGCATATTTACAGCTCCTCAGAAGTTTGGTAAAGGTATACAGGCACCACGCCACCCCGGTATACTTACTGAACAGCACATGCTGGCGGGCGACACGCTTAATTTCTACCGTTCCACGCTCTGACCATCGACCGCACGCCTCAACACGCCTTTTATCATGTGAACAATTTTGTCCACTTAGCGTCATTCTTCACGCGTGGTAATGCAGAATATATTTTTCACCTGCAGAAAACGTGCATTCATCGCCATTTAATTTGTTGACCTTTTTGACCACCGCGTATCGAAGTTATTTTCCACAAATAGTTTAATCTTTAAAGCGCTATCTGCTATAGTTTTCAAAATACTTCATTCGCGGCAGATTGTATTTTTTGGCTTGCATCAAAAACGATTGGAGATATGGAAATTTATTTTGATACGGACTATAAGAAGATTGAGTACAATGCTGTGCATCACATTCTGATAGCGACCTGGAAGGTAGCCCCGACTTCTGGTGAATTCAGGAATGGCATGATGGCTATGATTGAAGCGATGGACCATTTTAAAACTGGCCGCATTGTGTACGATGTAGTTTATATGGGTGCTATTCTCGAGGAAGATCAGGCTTGGGCTGCTACGGAATGGCGTGCGTTGGCCGTGGCAGTTGGGCATTCCAAGGTAGCATTTATACTTCCGGAAGATATATTTACCAATATGTCTATGGAAGATATGATGGAAAAGGCCGACAAAGAAGTATCGTTTGCTTACTTCAAGAGAATGGAAGATGCTGTTCGCTGGGTAGTTATTCCGCAGCAGAAGAACGGTACCGCAAACACACTGAAGAACAGTGCAGATAATTGATTTTAATAATCATTCTTGCCACAAATATACTTTAGTAACGTTTCTATATTTCTTAAAATAATTTAACAAGCATGGAAGTTTATTTTGATACCGATTATTTGACCGTTAAGTACGATCCTGTTCATCACATCGTGGTATCAATCGCAAAGGTTCCGCCTACTTCAATGGAGTTCAGGAATGGTATGATGGCTATACTCGGTGCCATGCAGCAATTTAAAACCGGCAGAATTGTTTGTGATGTAGTTCACCTTGGTGCTATGCTGGAGGAAAACCAGATCTGGGCTGTAAAGGAATGGCGCCCGTTGGCCGTGGCCGCGGGACATTCGAAGGCTGCATTTATAGTTCCGAATGATATTTTCACGAGTATGTCTGTGGACGACATGCTTTCGATGGCCGATAAAGATGTATCCACGGCTTATTTCAACCGCATGGAAGATGCTATACGTTGGGTGACTATTCCGCAGTATACAGCTAGTGTAAAAACCG
>CAMLLI010000104.1 GCA_946480685.1 uncultured Flammeovirgaceae bacterium
CGCAGTCGTGACAATCTTTGATTTTACCGTTGAACGGATTTCCATAGAGCTCGACATTTTTACCTTCCGCTGATTGTTCCATGAAGGCAATGGCTTCGTCAAGTTTACCCGCGTAGGCACTCATCACTGCCTGGTATTCATATATATCAGACAAGGTTATTCCATAAATACCTTCCGCCAGTTTTTCCCATGGTAATTTGTTGGGCTTGTGTAAAAATGCTTTCATGGCTTCCGCGTTGGACGCTGTCTGATAGAATGTTGTGTTGCCGTCAAACAGTTCTGCAAAGACTACATTTTGCTGGCTTGCATACAACGATGCTATATATCGTTTGCTCCAGCCCAGTGCATTTCTATAGCGGAATACTTCGTCTTCTGTATCTTTGATGTGATATAGCCTATCGAGCTCCGGTAATAGTTTACCCTCCGCTTTCTCATCCATTTTAGTAGTAGCAGACAACGTGTTTATAAGTTTCAGTAAACGAATCTGGTTGGAAGCCAATTCACTCTTCGGACCTTTCTTCTCTGCTTTCTCAATCAGTTGCAAAGCCTGCGCGTTGTTACCCGCGATAATATTGAGATAACCGGATGCTATATTCCACAGATGTGGTTTACCGGTTTTCTCCTCTTTCGCGATTGTATTTACCAATTGAAGTGCGTCTTTATTGATCTGCTCTTTCATGGTTTGCTTATACGCAACGGCAGACTTGAACTCCATGTCGTTCAAACGAACTTCTTCTTTATTGACAAGTCGCGTCAGCAGATAATCGAGGTGTTCGCTGGCCGGATTCAATTTATATATTTCACGTATTGCAGTTTTCTCGTCTGCATAGTAACCAAACAATGCCCAGAGTCCTGCTTTCTCTTCCGGAGTCTTTGCTAACGCCAGGGACGCCTGAAAATCTTTTTGTTCCTGCGGATGAAAATTATAGGCAGTAACCGTTCGGAGTGCAGGACACTTGTCAAACACCACACTGTATAGATAGTTGGATGTAGCGTAATCTTTCTTCTTGTAATATACACCTGCTACATACGACAGGCCGCGATAGTATAATACGTTCTGCGGAACACCGGCTTTTGTTTTTTCGAAGAATGTTACCGTGCCTTGCTTGTTGCTGCTATAGAAATAGGCCTTCATGGTTTGGAACCAATAACGGTTCTTCAGAAAAGCATCGCTTGTCTCATTGTAAAGTTTTTCAACTTGTGCGAGTGTCTTGGGATTAACAGCGGGTGCAGGTTGTGTCTCCTCGTAGCTCCACGAATTGAGGGGCGTTGTACTGCTGGTCTCAATATCTTTCGCATAGTATAGAAATTCTACAAAGCCTTTCACCTGCGGATCTGCACCATTAAGACGCGCATACGGAACAGGTAACTTTTGTTTTTTCTGCACCGCACTATACATCTCTTTCACACGGACGTCTGCGCTGTCGTTCAACAAAAGGAATGAAAGTTCTTTCGTGGTGAATTTACCTTTGAGATATTCTGACCATTCTCCTACTATATCCTCATTAAAACGTGAAGTATAGTCGGCTTCAAAACCAATACTATAAAACACATCCTGCGGAGCGAAGAACAAGGGCGAATACGATTTATCTACATACGTCTCCGGTGTAAAGTTGGAATCATAATCATATCCCCAAAAATAATCCGCACAGGCAAACAGTATACTGTAAGTACCAAAAGCCACAAGGCTACAGAGTACGGCTAATTTTTTGAAAGAATTGGTTCTCATGCTGGTAGTGTTTCAGGTTAAAGTTATCGAGGTCGTAGAATATCAGTTCGCCAGGTTGTCGGGTCATTGCTTTCGAAAGGTCTTCTATCATTTCTTCCAGGTCATCGGGCTTCACCGATTCGATCTTAATGCGATCTCCCTTCTCAAAGTAATAACCCATTTTAACAATGTTATCCTTCACTTCAAAGAAAGGAGGCTGTCTCATTTCAAAATGATCATCCTCCTGAAAGTTTGTTTCGTCAACTTTATTGAGTAAGCCAATCACCGTATTGTTTCGCACATGTATACCCCAGCTAAAAACCGGCAGCGCTATATCCAGTGGCAACGGGTAACTTTTTAAACTCGCAGTATAAAGCTGTGCAGTCGCGCGTTCGTAAATGGAATTCGAGGAATCAGGAGCAATGCGCCCCATATTGTAATACATCAACACGCCACGGTCCACCGCGGGCACACCGGTGTTCTGAAAATACTTTACCTGGTGGAGTCGTATTGTTGCGGAAAGTTTTTTGTTACTCTTCGCTTTCAGCAAGTCAATAAATTTGAAATATACTTCTTTGCTATTCAGAGTCCAGTCGCAGTCAAGCTGGATTTCGTCATAGGCAATGTTATGTCTAGTGTTAATTTGCCGGATATAGGACAATACTTTATCAACGAGATCGTCTATGTCCAGGGCAGGCTGAAGCATTACTTCATTTCGAATATATACTACGGGAATGATGTGAAGATCACCAGGCTGTTCATCAAACGTTATGGCCGACAACGGAACGGGTTGTCCTTTCTGTAACGCTACATCGAAATAGCGTACATATAGTTTGGAGACACCGTTTTGCTCCAGCGTGTACCGTTCATTTGGAGTGAGTTTAAAAACCGTGCGCCAATAGTAAAAAGAAACAGCAGGCTTGCTCCCATCCTCAGGAGTATTACAGGCCGACAGGATCAAACACAAAGCAAGCAGGTTCGTAATGCAACGCATCTTATAACAACAGCCGGCAAATGTACTAATTTGAAAGAACCCATGCCTACCGCCATGCCAACTTTGAAACGAGTATTTTTTTTCGAAATATTGAGTCGTCAAACAAACAACTGAACATGACCAACACGGGAGACATATCGAATCTGAATCAAGACAATCTTCAGCTTTACCTGCTCAAGCATGCCATTCAAAACACGGTTTATCTGCAGTCCATTCTCAAAAAACAATTCGAACTTCAGCACCTGCTACAGGAAGGAAAGATCGACAGAAATGCCGTGAACGAAGACCTCGCGGAAAAGCTAAGTCAGCTCGATGCCGTTATCCAGAAAGAAATGATGCAGGCGCTTGCCGACATTAGTCCCAAAGGAAGGTGATTCCTCATAAAAAAAATTACCTTTCTCCTCTCTGGTCAAATTGTTATCAGGCATCGCCACTCGTTCTGCATAAAATCATAGTGCAGTACCAGGCTTATTATATATACTATTTACCGAGCCTGATCACTCTCCCCTCGCGTGCGGATTGTTTGGCGGCTTCCAGTATCTCCACAACGATAAGATTATTCTCCAGCGATGACAGGTCTGTCGGACGAACTTTTATTTCGCCACGTACAACGGCTGCGAGGTATGCGAACGGGTCGCTATAGGACTTTTCATAAGCAGGACTGGTTATATACTCTTCCGGTTTGTTCGCTGCAGATTTTACTTTAGAGCCCTGGCGATCGGCCAGTATATATCCGCGCTCGCCGTATAGCTCCATATCTTTACGACCAAACGGCCAGTTCCAGGATGCCTGTATAATTCCATGTCCTTCCGGATAGGTAACGATGATTGTTGCATCGTCATCTACACGCGGGTATATATGTGGTTTCAGTTGTTGGGTAACAGCCGATACCGTTAGTGGCTTGGCACCATTCATCAGCCAGGTGAGCAGGTTTACACCGTAACATCCAAAGTCCATTAGAGCACCGCCTCCGTTTTTAACCGGATCGGTAAGCCAGTTCAAGAACTCCGGACCAACGCCAATTTCCTTAGGGCCTTCATGACCATCGTGAATAACAGCTTTGCGTAATTTGCCGAGGGAGTGATTCTTCAGAAAGATCTCTTCTACTTTCTGATTACTGGTATACCAGGTAGTTTCGTAATTGGTAAGAACAAAAATATTGTGCTTGCGCGCGAGCGATTCGATTTGTCGTGCGTGATCCATACTTACCGCCAATGGTTTTTCAACCATCACATGAATGTGCCGTGGAGCGCAGGCCTTCACAACGTCCAGGTGTTCAAAGGTACTGCTAAACCCGGTAACGGCTTCCGGGCGTGTCTTCTCAAGCATCTCTTCCAGTGAAGTATATAGCAGTGTCAGCGGCAATTTATACTGCTTGCAATAACGTTCGCCCAGGGCACGGTCAGGCTCAGCTATACCGGTTATTTCAATGTCTCCATCATCCGCGCGGTCGAGGATCCATCCAACGTGGCCGTGTGTTAACCCGGCTACGCCAATGCGAAAAGGTTTCTTATCCTGTGGCAATGCAATAGTATAGGCAAACACCAGCATGGCGATCGTGAGTATTAGTCGTGACATACGCTTAAGGGCAAAGTATGTACAAGGTAAAGAATACCCGCGAAGTTGCTGCTGTACGAAGGAAGTTATCCTTCAGTGAAGGAATACAGGGATGAGTGGGATTTCCGGAGGATACACGCGCCATTACAGGCCAGGCTCAGACTGACCGAATACAGCGTGTACCCCTCACGTTGTGTGATCAGTTGATCTTGATATCTTCGACAGCATCGATGCTGAGGAATGACTTCACCTTCGAGAAGAAGGACGTGCGTTGCTGAACAATAACGTATTGATTATTGATGACCTGGACGACCTCGCATCTTTCAACAGTTTTACTGTTGTAAGTAAGTTCGATGGATTGTCGCGCATCCTTCATCAGAGTAAGGATGCTAACCTTTTCCTGAAATGACATCATAGTAACTTTAGTTTGGTTTGTCTTATGCCGCTCCTGCCGCTGACTATATTTTTCTTTCATCGCTTCTTGGATGTAAAAATATTCGCGCGGTCACGTTGAGCTTGCGTACTATACAAAGGTGCAATCGATACCAGCAGTATGCTCGCCAAAATACAATCATACATAACACTACTGGGTATTCTTATCAATCATGCAGGTTGCGGTGATCAGTTCCGCGGAAGATGTCTGAAGACACTAATTTTTGACACAGACTTACCGTTATACAGATCTGTTCTCAGCGTTTCCCTTAGATGAATTAAGTCTCATACGCAGACTTCGTTTTTTTTACATAGATCATTGTTACAACGGTGGGCTACCCGCCAGCCAAAATTTTCACACCGGCTGTTTTTCTTACACCCGGAATCCCTAGTCTTGAAAGAATTTTGATTTATCACAGCGAGCTGGCACTGTTCCGCCAGGTGCAATATATACCCACAAAAAAAATCAACAGGGAGAGACATAGCGTCCCATCCCTGCCGATCAATCCTAAACTAACATTTACACTATATTCGGTCTAACATGCTCCCGCTCTTGCTGGTGCTTGTTAGCCTGATTAACATGAATTCTGTTTTCTATATTCACAACGCCTAATACATTTTCCGTGAGATCTTCCGCCAGTCGTTTGGCAAAGTGATCTTCCACTAAGCCCGTCAGTATAACTTCACCATTTTTTACTTCCACTTCTATCTCGGACGCATCGAGATGCGGATCATCACAAAGGAGATCACACACGATCTCGCGAATGCGTTCATCCGAACGTTTATAATTTCGAGGACCTTTTCCACGATGGCCTTCACTATATATACCTTCATTTTGCCGGTTCCCTTCAGGTGCAGTTGCCATGGCACCGGTATCACCACGGTATCGCTGGGTACCTGGCTGATCCCATTCAACGTGGCGGTTTCTTCGATCTTCATGCGCACTTTGTTCCCGTTCGCGGTCACGTACCATGTTGCCTTGCCTCCCGGACGCGAGGAAGGCCGCTTCTGTTTGTTCTCTGTAATTTCTCATCGCTGCAGTCTGGAAAGATCTGCGATACGCCTTCCTAAAATTGTGCCTGCGATACAGTGCGCGAACCAATGGCTTCTCTTCATCAAAACGATATACAGGTGAGGAATGCCGTCATCGGTCACGTCAGTTGCGACTACATCAGCGTCACGACTGTGGCAACATTTATATTCATGCAGGCGTTGTATACATTTCCATTTCTGGTAATTGCTTCGTAAATTATTCGTTTTTGAGCAAATACTATTTATGCGATGGCAATGGGAAATTAAGCCGGAGTCGGCCTGGTTCGAATGGAACTGGAAAGAAATTTGGAGCTATCGTCACCTGTTGTTACGCCTTATCCGCAGAGACTTTCTAACTCAATATCAGCAAACCCTTCTCGGACCTGCGTGGGTTGTAATACAACCGCTGGTTACTGTATTGCTATATGTGATCATATTCGATCGTGTTGTAGGCATTTCTACCAATGAGACACCTCCTACTCTTTTTTACCTCAGTGGTATCATCATCTGGAATCTCTTTGCCGAATCTTTCTCCGGCACTGTATATACATTTACTGCGAACGCACCCTTGTTTGCCAAAGTATATTTTCCAAGGCTCATCATACCATTCTCAGTAACAGCTTCGCACATTATTCGTTTTTTTATACAGTTCCTGTTATTCATAAGCTTCTACCTGTACAATCTGTATACCGGTGTTGTCTCTTTTAACCTGCTATACTGCCTGCTTGCTATACCTTTGGCCATTGTTGTCAGTGCGGGTTTAGGGCTTGGTGCAGGACTTGCGCTGTCGGTATTCCTGGCGAAGTATCGCGATCTTACCAACCTTATTCAGCTTACGGTTCGCCTGCTGATGTTTGCGACCCCGGTGATATACCCATTGTCTATCGTTCCCGAAAAAATCAAAGTCTTCATGGTATACAATCCATTGGTGCCAGTGATCGAATTTTTCCGCGTGGCCTTTTTAGGGCAGGGCACTACATCGGGTATACAAGTGGCTTATAGTGTAGCCAGTGTGATCGTAATTTTCTTTGCAGGAAGTATATTATTCAATAAAATGGGTTCGAAACTTATTGATGTTGTTTAATCGCTATATGTATATATCGCTGTTTTCAAATCTGTATTTACCGGCAACAACATGGTGAACGATCCCATCATCCGGGTAGAGAATCTATCCAAGCTCTACCGGTTGGGTACAATCGGCACAGGTTCGTTGCGGCAAGATGTCCAGCGCTGGTGGTATCAGACTATACTTCGCAAGGAAGATCCTTTCTTTAAAGTAGCCCGTGATAAAGAAACATCACCGGACTTTTTATGGGCTTTACGCGATATAAATTTCGAGATCAAAGAGGGAGAAGCATTTGCGATCATTGGCCGAAACGGTGCCGGTAAATCTACATTGCTCAAAATACTTTCGAAGGTGATACGACCGACACAAGGCATTGTGCGGGGTCGCGGACGGATAAACAGTTTACTGGAAATCGGAACGGGCTTCCACGATGAACTTACCGGGCGCGAAAATATATACCTCAACGGACATTTCCTCGGGATGACACGCTTGGAGATCAAAAGTAAATTTGATGAGATTGTAGAGTTCTCCGGTGTAAGCCAGTTTATTGATACGCCGGTAAAGCGTTACTCCTCGGGTATGTATGTGCGCCTCGCGTTTGCAGTCGCTGCACATCTTGAACCTGATATACTGGTGGTAGATGAAGTATTAGCGGTGGGCGATGCAGAATTTCAAAAGAAGTGTCTCGGAAAAATGAACGATGCTTCGAAAAAAGAAGGACGTACCATCTTATTCGTAAGCCACAACATGCAAGCTGTTAATAACCTCTGTCACCGGGCCATGCTGCTGCAGAAAGGTGCGATGGTAAAAATTGGCGCAGCCGATAAAGTAGTGAACCACTACCTCAGCGGCATTCAACAGCACATGTTATCGCAACAATGGGCAGATGCCGAAACAGCGCCCGGCAATGCAACGATACGGGTAACATCGGTGAAGCTTACGCCAGACCTTGACGATCCCCTGCGCCCTATAGATATACGTACACAGCTTACACTTTCTTTCGAATTCCAGAATTACGAAGAAGGTATAAATCTGGTTACCGGCATTCATCTTTTTACACAAAGCAGCGAATGTATATTTGACGTAAGCTCAAAACCGCAGGTATATGGTAAAGGTCTGATTCGCGGAACCTGTATTATACCCGGCAATTTTCTCAATGACGGATCATACTATATTTCGATCATCTTTGTGAAAGATACCACAACGGAAGTATTCTATCTTTCCGAGTGCATCGCATTCGATGTGGAAGACTACCGGGAGAATACCAACTGGTATGGCAAGTGGATGGGCCATGTGCGTCCGAACTTCCCCGTAATTCTTACGCCACTTCCCTCCTTCTCGTAACACTCTATGGAGCCGTTCAAGTCTTATCAATGTATACACCTGAACCTCGCTGTGCAGGAAACATGGCTTGAGCCTTCCTCTCGTGATCACGGGTACTACATTGTACTCTGGTGGCATGAAATCCCGATAGGACACCTCTTCGTAAAACCGGGCGAAGAATTGCCGTTGCCGTTGTTTGAGAAACGTGTTACGCACGCAGCCTCATGGGCATTGCAGCACTATACAGCAAATGCTTCCGCACAAGCGAATACATTATACGATCTGCGAAATTCATTTAACAACATACTGGCGAACAGTGATCATGAACCGGCTATATATGATGTCTCCGTGGTGATCTGCACCCGGGATCGTGCCGAGAGTCTTCATCAATGTCTCAGCAGCCTCACGAGCCTTATACATAAACCCAAAGAAATCATTGTTGTTGATAATGCATCCGCGGATAGTCGTACACATGAGACTGCGCTTGTTTTTCCAGAGGTTAAATATATACGTGAAGAACGCGCAGGACTTGATATAGCGAGAAATACAGGAGCGCGCGCAGCAACGGCTTCCATCGTACTCTATACGGATGATGACACTGTGATTCATTCCCGATGGGTAGCCGAAGTATACCGCACGTTCAACGATCCATCAATAGCAGCCATGACGGGACTTGTTCTCGCGGCAGAACTTGACACTGAAGCGCAATGGATTTTTGAACGGTACTGGCCTTTTAACCGCGGCTTTGTTGATAAGCGTTATGACCGCGCCTTCTTTTATGCAACGCTGTCAAAAGGTGTACCGGTGTGGACCATTGGCGCAGGTGCTAACATGGCTTTCCGAAAAAGTATATTTACCGCTACCGGATATTTTGATGAACGACTGGATGTTGGGGCTGCCGGTTGTAACGGTGATTCTGAAATGTGGTATCGCGTGTTAGCTTCCGGATATAGTATACAGTATAATCCGAGAGCTGTTGTGTACCACCGGCATCGCGATACGATCATGGGATTGAAGCGCCAGATATTTTACTATATGCGGGGATTTGCTGTTGCCATTCTGATCCAGCACCAGCGGTTCAAACATCGCGGCAACCTGCTGCATTTGTTTGTAGCGCTTCCGAAGTACTATACCTGGCTTTTACTGCGGGG
>CAMLLI010000105.1 GCA_946480685.1 uncultured Flammeovirgaceae bacterium
GTTATGTCGTATATGCGCATGGAAGATGTGAAGCAGTGGCAGGAGACTTTTAATACCGTTTCGCATGAAACCGATCGTGGTGCAGACTATGAGGAGTTCAAACGCGAGAAGGCCGAAAAACTTTTTGACATGGTGGAGAAACATTTCCCCGGTTTTAAAGCGAACATCAAGTCATACACGTGTGCAACGCCACTTTCTGCACGAGACTATATCGGCACAGATGATGGTTCCCTCTACGGATACGCTAAAGATTACCGCGAGCCGTTGAAGACATTTATCGCTCCTCAAACCAAAATTCCAAATCTGTTGTTGACAGGACAAAACATCAATATGCACGGTGTACTGGGAGTAACAATCAGCGCTATTATGACATGCTCCAATCTTTTAGGTCTTGAATACTTGATTCAAAAAATCAGAGATGCTCAGAAAGTTAGCTAAGATCATCGGCTGGATATTCGTTACACTGATCGTGTTGATCGTGGTCATGCTGATCTATGTACGCGGCGTTGCCACCGTTGATCCGCCAATGCCGGCTTCGCTCGCTATACTCGATGCAAAAGTGGAGCAGCCCGACTCAGGTTTATATACCATTGGTAACAACTGGTTTCGTAAAAGCGAAAGCGGTTTATACGAACTATATGTAGAAGGAACTCCTTTCGAGCGTGGTGTAGTAAATGGTAAGCTTACGCACGAGCTGGTGCAGTACCAGGAAGAAGTATTTACAGGACAACTTCATCGCCTGGTGCCTTCTTCGTTTTACTTAAATATACTCAAGTATTTTGTAGGATGGTTTAACCGTGACCTGGACAAGCATATATCCGAGGAATATAAACAGGAGATCTACGGTATAGCACAAGTAGCTTCTCATGATTTTGATGATATAGCACCACCGTACCAGCGGATACTCAACTATCACGCAGCACATGATATAGGGCATGCGTTGCAGAACATGTCGCTGGTAGGATGTACTGCCTTTGCTACATGGGATTCTCATTCCGAGGATAGCACACTTATCATCGGTCGTAATTTTGATTTTTATGTAGGCGATGATTTTGCGCGTGACAAGATCATGGCTTTCTACAATCCCGATAAGGGCTATAAATTCATGATGGTAACATTCGGAGGAATGACCGGTGTGTTATCCGGTATGAATGCCGAAGGACTTACGGTTACAATCAACGCAGCCAAATCAGATGTACCATCAGCATCGGCCACACCGGTTTCCTTGGTGGCGCGCGAAATCCTGCAGTATGCATCTACGATTAAAGAAGCGTATGCTATAGCAGAGATGCATAAGATGTTTGTAGCAGAATCATTTTTAATCGGTTCTGCCAAAGATGGTAAGGCAGCGCTCATCGAAAAAACTCCAGAGGGTATAGATTTCTACGAAGCACCGGGCGATCAGCTCGTAAGCACCAATCATTTTCAGGGAAAGACATTAGGACAAACCGAACTCAACCGCGAGCACATGCGCACCAGTGCATCGCCTTATCGCTACCAGCGTGTAGAGGAACTGTTGCAACAGAACGGAAAGAACTCAGTGTTAAAGACTGCATCTATACTGCGCAATCAAAAAGGATTAGGTGGAGCAGATATAGGTTTGGGCAACGAGAAACTTGTTAACCAGTTAGTGGCGCATCATGGTATAATCTTTCAACCGGAGAAACGATTGGTGTGGATCTCGACGGCTCCATGGCAATTGGGTAAATTTGTTTGCTACGATCTGAATAAAGTGTTTGCCCGGAAGATGACGAAGAATGAAGAGGTATATGAAGCCGTGTTGACAATTCCGGCCGATACATTCCTGACAACAACAGATTATACGCGTTATACCAAATTTCATCCGTATCGTTTTCCGTTCAATCCAAGAACAGATATACAACCGGATAGTCTGGTGGCGTGGAACCCGAACTCATACCATGCCTATATGCTGGCGGGCGATTATTACCTCGACCATGAACAATACCAGAAAGCCGTTGAAATCTATACGCTGGGATTGACCAAGGAAATTGCTACGTTGCAGGAGAAAGAGCACATGGAGAAGAATCGGAAGAAAGCTGAAGAGAAACTCAAATGATTCTGGGCACGGGTATAGATATCATTGAAGTAGAGCGTGTAGCCGAACGCGTAGCCCGGAATAATGGCTTCACCGAAAAGGTTTTTTCTCCGGCAGAGATTTCGTTTTGTGAATCCATGTCTAACAAAGGACAACACTATGCCGTGCGCTTTGCCGCGAAGGAGGCCTTTCTGAAAGCAACGGGAAAAGGTTTACTGGCCGGACATGATTTGTGTGAAGTTGAAATTGTGAGTGATGAACTGGGCAAGCCGGGAATTAAACTGCATGGTAATTTTTACGAACAGGCAGTTAAAAACAATTGGAATAAAATACATGTATCACTCTCGCACCTGAAAGATATGGCGTGCGCAGTAGTTATTATCGAGCAATGAAATACACACCGGAAATAGAGTTCAAACCAGCGGCAGAGATCAAAAATTTTCAGGAAGGTAAACTGAAAGAGCTGCTGGTATACCTGCAGAAGCATTCTCTCTTTTATCAACGACACTTCGCGAACAACAGTATAGATATAGCGTCTATAAAAGGCTTGGAAGATCTGCAGCGCATTCCGCCTACAACGAAAGATGATCTTCAGCAAAACAACTGGGATTTTTTAGCGGCTCCGAAAAGTGATATCGTGGAGTTTGCCAGTACATCCGGTACATTGGGTAAACCCGTAACGCTTGCTTTAACGGACAACGATCTTCACCGCCTCGCCTATAACGAATGTATTTCCTTTGCGTGTGCCGATGGTACACCCGATGATCTATACCAATTGATGTTAACACTCGACCGCCAGTTTATGGCTGGTATAGCCTACTATGAAGGTATTAGAAAACTGGGTGCCGGACTGGTGCGTGTAGGCCCCGGGTTGCCGGCCATGCAGTGGGAAACCATTGAACGGTTACAACCGACAGCGCTTGTCGCAGTGCCATCGTTCATCGTAAAGCTGATCGAGTATGCAAAGCAGAATGGCATAGATCCGAACAAGAGCTCTGTAAAGAAAGCTATATGTATAGGGGAGGGGTTACGCACCGCTGCATTTGATCTGAATATTATCGGGCAGAAAATAAAGGATGCCTGGAATATAGATTTGTATAGCACGTACGCTTCATCTGAAATGCAAACGGCTTTTACAGAATGTACGAAAGGCGTAGGTGGACATCATCACCCGGAATTACTGATTGTAGAAATATTGGATGATGAAGAAAAACCGGTAGCAGCCGGAGAGCCGGGAGAAGTAACCATTACAACACTCGGTGTTGAAGGTATGCCACTGCTGCGCTACAAAACCGGAGATATAGCCGTAGCCCATACCGAACCGTGTGCATGCGGAAGAACAACGCTTCGCCTCGGACCCGTGCTTGGCCGCAAGCAACAACTTATTAAACTAAAGGGAACCACCATTTACCCGCCCGGTATATTTGAACTATTGAATGAGATGTCGTCCATTCGTGATTATGTTGTGGAGGCTTCTACGGGAGAACTCGGTACGGATGAACTGAAACTACATCTGCTGGTAAGCGAGGAAATGAAAGACGATATCAGGAAGCGGCTGTCTACTATATTTCAATCACGACTGCGTGTTGTACCCGAGATATACTTTGCAACAGCACAGGAACTGGAAAAGCTTCAGTTCGGCAAAATGGATCGCAAGATCCGGAAGTTTATCGATAATCGCGGTATTTAATATATAGCCATATATACAAGTTGCTTCTGCTATAGGTAGCAGACTGATATATACTGCCCTAAAATAAGAAAAGGTGCCTCCCCACCTGGGAGCCACCTTAACTCTACTCTAACCTACCTGTCTGAGCAATTTTAACCTAACCTACTACTTTTTCGAGCTCATCTATTTTAGTCTGAGCTTCGGTTTTACCGAGCGATAAAGACAACTTGTAAAGTTCAAGAGCTTCACGCTGTGTTTCTTTTTTCTTCTTAGGAGCAAACTTGGTACGGGAAGCCGCAGTTTCCAAAGCAGCCGCCTGTGCGAAGTACATATCAGCCTGAGTTTTGTTAGCCTGTGCGTTGATCTCAACTACCTTGTTCTCAAGGTTAGCAACATCCTGTTCACGCATCTTGATCACACCTTCTCTTTCAGTAAGTGTAGAATCACGTTGGCTAACAGTCATAGCCAGTTGCTGATTTTCAGAGCGCATTTTTTCAACTTCTGTTTGCAGTGAAGCGATCTGTTGTGTGCTTACTTCAAGGTCGTTTTTCAGACGCTTGATCGTAGCGTTGTAACCAGCAGATGCATTCTTAGAAGTTTTAACCGACTTTTCGAGTTCAGCGATTTTTGCTTCGGTGTCTCTTATGTGACGGTTAATAGCCGAAAGGCGGCTCTTGTAGTCTTTGTAAGAAGTACCTTCTACAACATCGGTGCGCAGCAATTGACGGCTGGCATCAATGGAGTCGATTAATGATCCTACTTCTTCCAAAGTCGCAGCAGTTTGCTGACTCATTTGTAATTCAGTGCGCAGTGAGTCCACTTGCGCGCGGAGTTGTTCTTTCTCTTTGGTGCCACAACTCCAAAGCATACCTATAACGGGTAGTGCAAATACTATTCTTTTGATCATAGCCATATTGTTTATGTTCTGCCAAAGCCTTCTTCAAACTTTTGTACAACTCGGATGGCTGATTCGGAAACGAAGGTCGAACTGCTATATATGGCGATTGATTAAGTATTATAGCTTTAAACGGATGTGCCATGAAAAATGCGAGTTTCGCAACGTTGTGTAAATGTTACTCACATTGGGGAGAATTCTGTGAAAAAATGAGGGCAGCTCTATGGCTGCCCTCTATAGATATACTATATATAAATATCGACTACTTAGTCTCTTTCGCGATAAGCTTACCGAGTTCTTTACCAGCTTTCGCGTAAGCTTCCTGCAGACGAACTCCGGTTTCGAAGTCCATACCCATAACTTGGGATCCAGGTGATTTCAACATTGTGATTTTAGCAACAATCTTAGAGGGATCGGCCGTTTCAACAACGGTGATCTCAGTATCTATATACGCAGGCTTGCTGGCAACCCCAACGTTAAAACCAACTTCTGTACGCGTTGTATGGATGATGATGGTATACTGAGCTTTCTCATCTACCGAAGACATTTCAGAATGCTTGGCGAACAGTTCGCGAAATTGTGGTTCGAAGCGCTCTTTGCGATCAGCATACCATGCTGCTTCAAACTTGTCACCTCTGCCTGGTTCTTTTTCATCGAGCTCTTTCTTTCTTTTTTCGATATAAGCTTTTTCCTCCAGGTCCTTACCACCGATCAGCATATTGTCATACGTGAATTGTGTGTTCACAGACTTCTGGCCTTTCAGGGGCTTCAGGCTTCCTTCTGTGATCTTGATTTTCTGGGCATAACTGGTCAATGACACAGCCACTAACATGATTGTAAAAATTCGTTTTAGCATAGTGATTAAGTTTTGTGTCAAGAAAAGTAAAGTTCCGCACTAACACAATACGGTAGGGGGGATAATTAGAATATAAAGGTACACCCTTATTACATTACCAGAGACATAATCTGTAAATTGGAAATGATGCAACTCTTTATCCCGGAATTGGAATTTTTTTAAACATGAAAACGTGAAAAGATTTGTTTCCAGCGTTTAAACCCAATAATTACTTTCTGTTACCAAAGTTGCAGTATGTGTTTCGTACGATCTAACCAAAGTAATTATGAACAAGTATTCTGCTACCCTCTTAATCGTTTTCTTCGCGATTGTTAAGCCGTTCCATGCATCAGCTTATACGTCAGTAAGTATAAATAACTACGTGAGTCAATCCAAAAAACCTGCAGCGGGTAAGATCACGATTCTTTCCAGCAATCTGTCAGGTGACAGTGTTAGTGTGGAGAATGCCGATCGCTATAGCGTGATTCTGACCAAGCAGGATGATGGTAGCCTCGATCTCAGCCTCGATCAGATCGAAGTAAGCACCAAGGCAGGTAAATCAGTGAACGACAAAGTTGTTGTCCATATACTCAGCATGTCAAAATTTGAGATTGATATGTCCGCACTGCCTGCAGGAGTATACGTGATCAAAACAAAAACAGGTTCTTTCACTGTAGCGAAGAAGTAGACCGTTAACGGGAGAAAGTGTAGATGAAATTCTGAATATCTTCTACATGAAAATGTTATAGTTAACGTGTTGTACATTACTTTAGCGAATAGGTAAAATATCACCTATGCACAAAGTATCTACTACTCTCCTTATTCTTCTGAATGTTGTTTGTTCTATAGCCCAGGTTAAAAACACACGGATCATTGAATCGGAAAACCCGGGCAACGTCAGCATCGCTTTCAATGCAAAAAATAGTCAGAATGTAACGGCCGCGCTGGGCAACGTTGTATATTATAGTATAGATGGCGGAGGAGCATGGGAGCGAAGCGCCACGACCTTTCCAACCGGTGCGCAGTCTACATTGATCGCCGACAGCAAAGGTGACTTGTATTTCTTCCTTCAACGTACAGAGGGCGGCACTAGCAAAATTATAAGCTATACTTCCGGGGATGGCGGAAAAAGCTGGAGTGAAGGCGTGCCCGTACATGCAGCATCTGCAAAAGACCAGGTGGCTCCCAGTGTTACCCTGGATGACAAGAATAATATTTACCTCACCTATACACAGTTCGACAAATATAGCAGCAGCGATGCCAGCTGCCTCTCACATGTGAAACTCACCACGTCCTCAAGCGGAAAAAAATGGAGTACACCGCTCGAGCTTTCGCAAACACCGGGCAATTGTATAGACGATCACAATACCGTAGCGGGTAGTATGGCCGTTGTGAGCTCCGATGGTAAAGAGTATTGCACATGGTCTAATCAGAATAAAATATACCTCGACCGTTCCTTCAATGGTAAAATATGGTTGACAAATGATATTGCGATCATCCGGCAGTCGGAAGGCTGCGATGATCATGTAGCCGGGGGAAAACGCTGTGCTACCGTACCGGTTATTTCAACCGACCGAAGTAAAAGTCCTTATAAAGGAAGCCTGTACCTCGTTTGGTCTGACTGGATGCGCAGCGATCAGGATGTGTTATTTGTACGCTCGCATAACTTTGGCGATAACTGGACATCCCTTTTAAAAATAAATGATGTGGAGGCCGGCCATCAGTATAATCCATGGCTGGCGGTAGACCAGACTACAGGGTATGTATATATACTATATTTCAATCGTAATGAGGAGGGTATGACTGATGTATACCTGTCGTATTCAATAGACGGTGGCTCCAGTTTCAAGAATGTAAAAGTCAGCGAAAGCACTTTTAAGACAGAAGGTGCTGCGAATGTAAGTTGCCATATAACGGCTGGTAAAGGAACGATTGTAACGGCATGGACGCGAATTGACCAGGGGAAAACATCTATACTGACATCGGTTATCAAACACGAGGATCTCGCAAAGATAAAGTGATCGTTATCAACTCCTGCGAGTTGATAACGATCAATATTCTACTAACAGTTTTTGCCGTCTACATCACAAGCTTCTCCCGTAGTTACTTCCTGACTCACTTCTTTGAACACTTGTACAAAGGTCTCCGGAGTCTGCGCGCCTGAAACTCCATATTTACTGTTGATGATATAGAAAGGTACTCCGCTAATGCCCAGCTTGGACATTTCTTTTTCCATTGCCGCTATATTTTTCAATGCATTTTCGTCTGCTAAAAGTAACGCTACCGATTCGCGTTCAAGACCGGCCTGCACGGCTACTGCGATCAGATTTTCATCATTACTCAGATCAACGCCTTCTGTAAAATATGCTTTAAAGAGATCCTCAACAACGGCCAGTTCTTTACCCTTCAGCTTGGCGAGCTGTACAATAGCATGGGCTTTGCGCGTATTGGGAGATATGTTTTGTTTATCGAAATTAAACGTTAAGCCTTCCGCAGCAGCTACTTGAGTGGTATGATTGGTGATCTGCTCGTAACGATCTTCACTTCCGAATTTATCTACGAGGTAAGCTCTTTGGTTGGCACCCTGTGCAGGCATCTGCGGGTTCAGTTCAAACGGATGATACTCCACTTCGAAAGTATATTCAGACGAAAGTTGCTGCATCGCTTTCTCCAGCCTGCGTTTACCGATGTAACACCACGGGCATACTACATCTGAAACGACATCGATCTTGATAACAGGCTTGTTTAAAATTGTTATAGGCTTATTCATGTATATTTCTTTGTTCAATGTCAAACATGGAACGTATTTCAATAGTTCAGTCCATAGACTGTTGTCAAGGTTTTCGGGACGTTTCCCTTCATGAAATATCAAACCTTTGTTGTACTTTTGTGTTCCCAGTTAAAAGAAAAAATCCATATATAACATGACCGTAGACGAAAAACTCAATTTCAAGGTAAAAGACCTGTCCCTGGCTGCCTGGGGTCGTAAAGAAATCACGTTAGCAGAGGCTGAAATGCCGGGTTTGATGGCTCTTCGCGAAGAGTTTGGTAAACAGAAACCATTGAAGGATGCGCGCATCGCGGGCTGTCTTCACATGACGATCCAGACTGCTGTATTGATCGAAACACTGGTTGAGCTTGGTGCAGAAGTATCGTGGTCATCCTGCAATATTTTCTCTACGCAGGATCATGCCGCGGCTGCTATTGCTGCTGCCGGAATCCCTGTATTTGCCTGGAAAGGTATGAATGAAAAAGAGTTTGACTGGTGTATCGAGCAAACGCTTCATGCTTTTAAAGGTGGCAAGCCTTTGAATATGATCCTGGATGATGGCGGTGATCTTACCAACATGGTACTCGATCGTTTCCCTGAACTCGTAGCCGGTATCAGAGGTATATCTGAAGAAACAACTACCGGTGTACACCGTCTTGTTGAGCGTATGCACAATGGTAAACTTCCATTGCCTGCTATCAACATCAACGACTCGGTAACAAAATCAAAATTCGATAACAAATACGGTTGTAAAGAATCCTGTGTGGATGCTATCCGCAGGGCAACTGATGTTATGATTGCTGGTAAAGTAGCAGTTGTAGCAGGATATGGCGATGTAGGTAAAGGTTCTGCTGCTTCGTTGCGTGGTGCCGGTGCCCGTGTTATTGTAACGGAGATCGATCCAATCTGTGCACTGCAGGCCGCTATGGATGGTTATGCTGTGAAGAAGATGGATGATGCCGTGAAAGAAGCCGACATTGTAGTTACTGCAACCGGTAACTTCAACATCGTGGTTGAGCGTCACTTCCTCAGC
>CAMLLI010000106.1 GCA_946480685.1 uncultured Flammeovirgaceae bacterium
GGCTCTGCTCCGTCTATGACAACTGCTATACGCATCTGATGGTTTGCGTTCAGCGCATGTGTTGGAAGACAATATACTTTTACCTCAGCATCTCCCTGCGAGAAATTATAAAAATCATATTTCAACGATGCATGTGTTGTTGCAGGCTTATCTGAAAATGTACCTCGTGGCGTCAACATCACAGCTTTGCCGGTATAGCCAAGACCGTCCATGGACCGCCACTCAGCGTCCGATGTATTAACTATACCGGTATAATTTGCAGCGAACAAAGAGATATACTTGTTCTCTTCAACCAATCCACTGAATCCGTCAGGCGCTTGTGTATATACCTGTAAGGGAACCGACAGTTGTCTCGCTCCTGCATTAATGGTGATGGTTCCTTTCAACAATTTTTCATTGGGCAGCTGTTCATGATCAATGCTTACCCATATCCGTTCTTCTTTCTTACCAACAGATGATGTTAATGTACCTGAGGTTTTCGTCAAATGAATCCACGGCTGAGATACAGTAGCTTGCCAATTGACAGACTCCGTACCGGTGAGGAATATATCGATAAAGTGTGAACGGTTGTTCCAGCTATAAAAAACAGGAAGCCGGTTGCCATATTGATGAGACACCGGCTGTTCATCGACATCTCCCTCCGCACATATTCCCCAGCCATTTCCGCTTCCCTCCCACGCTGGCGTCATTGGACAATCAAATACTGGCAGATCACGTGGTTCCATCGACATCATGTTGTTCCATTTTCCGTTGGCAAGTTTTGTATTATAGTAAGCCGTTTCGGTTACTATACTATCAAATGCCTCTCGCGCAGCTGCTGCAAAATCATTCGCGCTGGTCCGGTGCTGCCGGGCATAGTAGTATGCTTTCTCACTCAACAGAAACTTTTCATTTATAAGTTGTGCACAGCGTACGGGGTAGTAAACCAGTTCGTAGAATGCATCGCGTTTTTCACGATCAATTTTCTGGCGAATACTATTTACCTGTTTATGGAGTGTACTATACTCATCCAATCTTTTTTGAGCTTCGTCATTGTAATAGAAGTGGTTATACGCTGTAAAGCGTGTGATGGTATTTGGCTCCGTCTGACTCCATCCCATGAACTCCGGTCTTCTTTCAAATGCAAGGTTATAATATTGCCAGGTAACATCTGCTAGTTCGCGTGCGGATGACGGTCCGAAAATATCACGCATCCATTTTTCGAGATGTACTTTCACATACGCTGATGACAAAAATGGTTTCATATCATAAGCCATATCGAGAAACAGGTTCATGTTATATTCCAGCGGCTTGATGTCTCCTACATTTACCACCCACATCCTGTTATTGCGAGTAGTATAGGCTTTGTTCATCTCTTCCCACAGTAACATCGGGTGCGTACTGCTTAACCACAAATAATCATGCGGACGTCCCCAATACGAAAGGTGATAATATATACCCGCCCCTCCGGAACGCTTCTGTTCGGCATCGTTGCTTAGTCGCTGGATATACCCGTAGTTATCATCAGGCCAGACAATGGTAATGTCATCCGGCAATTCAAGGCCTTTATCATATACATTCAGCACTTCCTTATACGGTATAAATGCCTGCGGAATACGGGTTATGTCCGATGCTATCGAGGTCTTAATGATTTCACGTTGATCCGTAAAGATTTTTTCAAGCACCGCTATCTTCTCATGTATATCGGAACTTCCCTCCATACCTGAATCATGTATACCACGCATGCCTACGGTATAGATATTTTCATAATGCTTACTTTCTTCCACACGCTGTCTCCAGTATGTATAGATTGTCTCGCGATTGGCAAAGTAATTATACTCGCCCATTTTACTTTCGTCCCATTCGTCTACATTGTTGCGCAGCATAGGTTCTGCGTGGGAACTTCCAACAACTATACCGTATAGATCAGCCACTTTCCTGTTCTCCGGGTAATGATAGAATGCTTTTGTACAAGGATGCATGGCCGGCCAGATCAGGTTGGCTTTTAAGCGGAGTAAAAGCTCGAAAATTTTCGCGTAGGTCTTCGGACCAATATCACCTGTCTCCGGCTCGAATGTTTTAGCAGCCCAGGGTTGCAATCCCCAATCTTCATCGTTTAGAAATATACCTCTATATTTCACCGATGGCGGATTCGAAACAAAGTTGATGAAAGGAATTGAAAGTTTACTCTTTCGCTGCGGAGTAACGTCAGCCCACCAATACCACGGCGATATACCAATTCGTTCAGCGATATCGAAAACACCATAGGCTGTCCCTCTCCGGTCGCTGCCACAAATCACTAACGCATTGGATATTGTTGAAAGCGGCTTCCTGATGGTTTGGATCTGATACGTTTCCCATTTGTCCGCCAGAGCAGATGTATTTATATACTTCGTTATAGCGGGATTTTGAATAAGCCTGGATGAATCACGACTTCCGATGATGATAACGTTTCCCTTTAGTCCCGCCAGGTCGCGTTGTATTACAGGTCTATGGCCAGTAATGCTTTCTATATCGCGCGCCAGTAGTCGTGCAGCGAGTCTTACGGTAGCGTAATCAGCTGTATCACAAAGTATAGTTACTGTGGTTGACTTATCATGAATAACAAATTCACGCGACTGACTATACATGGAGAGCCAGGAGAACCATAGTATTAAAATAGCAACGGGTTTCATAAGCGATAAAGTCCGAACAGGATTGAAGATCGCAATTATAGAGGAGATTGGTGTCCTGTACCGTCATTCAGGAAGGAGAAGTAAGGAGTAAGACGTAAGGAGTGAGAAGATTGGTGCGTGGAGATTATATATACCCTTGCGTTACAACTTGCTGACTATACGCGGTTGGGGTCAGTGGTAGTTGTGAGATCTCATGGACGGCAAAATAAAAAACCTCGAATATATACTTATCCGAGGTTTTTAGAGGTCTCGAGCGGATTCGAACCGCTGTAGGAGCTTTTGCAGAGCTCAGCCTAGCCACTCGGCCACGAGACCATTAAAGTTTGTCAGTATCGGGTTATATCCGCCTCCCAACAAAGCACAAAAGTATAAAAATCAACTGTGATTGCAACGGTGAGAAAAGAAAAGGTGACTGAAATTTCAGTCACCTTAACTATTTCTATAAGTCTAAAGGTTATTCACCTTTGTTTTCGCCACCAGACATTTTCTCTTTCAGCGCGCTTAACGCTTCAAGATCGCCCAGTGTAGACTTCTCATTCTGCTGGTTGATAGACTGGATCGATGCACCTTTTGACGGAGCTTTCTTACCACCTTTAGCACCGGCTGCAGGTTTCTCTTCTTCTGCTGACCAGATTGATTTGTGTGAAAGAACGATTCTTCTGTCTTCTTTAGAGAACTCAAGTACTTTGAAGTCAAGTGATTCACCAACTTCTGCTTTTGAGTTATCTTCTTTCGCCAGGTTCTTCGCTGCTACGAAGCCTTCGATACCGTATGGTAATTCAAGTACTGCACCTTTATCGTTTTTGCTGATGATGGTAGCTTTGTGTACTGAACCGATTGTAAATACAGTCTCGAAAGTATCCCAAGGGTTTTCCTCGAGGTGCTTGTGGCTCAATGCAAGTCTGCGGTTAGCAGCATCCAGTTCAAGAACTTGTACTTCCATTGATTCACCAACCTTCACGAACTCAGAAGGATGTTTAATCTTCTTCGTCCAGCTAAGGTCTGATACGTGCACAAGGCCATCGATACCTTCTTCAAGCTCGATGAAGAGACCGAAGTTAGTAAGGTTACGAACGATACCTTTATGTTTCGTACCAACAGCATATTTAGTAAGAACATCCTGACGTGTCCAAGGATCTTCAGTAAGTTGTTTGATACCGAGTGACATCTTGCGCTCATCGCGATCAAGCGTTAACACTACAGCTTCAACTTCGTCACCAACTTTCATGAAGTCCTGAGGATTGCGCAGGTGTTGTGACCAGCTCATTTCACTTACGTGAATCAAGCCTTCAACACCAGGTTGCAATTCAAGGAATGCACCGTAGTCAGCTACGTTAACAATCTTACCTTTTACTTTAGAACCAACCTGGATATCAGCAGCAAGCGCATCCCAAGGATGAGCTGTAAGTTGCTTCATACCCAATGAAATTCTCTTCTTGTCTTCATCGAAGTCAAGCACAACAACTTTAACAGTCTGATCAAGCTTGAGCACTTCTTCCGGATGGTTGATGCGTCCCCAGCTGATGTCTGTGATGTGAAGTAATCCGTCAACACCACCAAGATCGATGAACACACCGAAGTTTGTCATGTTCTTGATAACACCTTCCAATACCTGACCTTTCTCAAGGTTAGTAAGGATAGCTGCTTTCTGTTGCTCGAGATCTTTCTCGATAAGTACTTTGTGCGATACAACTACGTTGTCGTTGGTATAGTTGATCTTCACAACTTTCACTTCGATATTCTTGTTTACATAGATATCGAAATCGCGGATCGGTTTAACATCGATCTGTGAACCTGGCAAGAATGCCTCGATTCCAAATACATCCACGATAAGACCACCTTTAGTTCTGCGTTTAACAAAACCTTCGATAACCTCATCTTTATCCAATGCATTTTGTACGTATTCCCAACCTTTAACAAGTTTCGCTTTTCTGCGGCTGAGTACGAGCTGACCCATTGCGTCTTCACGCTCTTCGATGAAAAGGTCAACAACATCTCCGATCTTGAGGTTAGTCATCTCTTTGAATTCAGCCAATGGCACAAGACCATCAGACTTGAAACCAATGTTCAGGATAACATCGCGGTCGTTGATACCTACTACGGTACCTTTTACCACTTCACCACTGTTTACGGAAGTAACAGTGCCGGAGTACATTTTCTCCATCTCGGCACGTTTATCCTTTGAATATCCTTCTCCAAAACCTTTAGAGGCGAATGCTTCAAAGTCGAACTGACCAGGGATCTGTTTTTCGTACTTCGCTTTTTTCAATTCTGAAACCGGAATGGCTTCTGTAGAGATTTCTTCTTTTTGAAGATTTTTGATTTCAGCCAACGGATCATCTTCGTCAACATCGATCTTTTTTGCTTTTGAAGCACCTTTCACAGGCTCCTTCGTGTCGGCAGGTTTTCTGGGTCTTTCACCAGGCTTTTGTGTTTTTGCCATGTAAACGCCCTTGTATACATGTAGCTAACCGGGCTGAGTCGCTACAAATTTGGTTTTAGATCACTCTTCAAAACTATGAAGAGGCCTGTTCAACCGAACAGGGGTGCAAAGATACAAATTTATATGCAGGTGTAAATCACCCCCTGCCAATGTTTTCAGAAAACAAAAAAGCCCTCCTGTAAACAGGAAGGGCCTTTTAGGGGGTTGGGTCAAAAAATCTTTAAGGAATATCTTCAAACTTCAGTGTTCCTATTGCATAGTTGATCAAAAGGCGTTGAAACATCAGCGTAAATTTCGAGCTCTGGAAATCTCCCTGAGCTTTCACATACGCTTGGTTCGAAATGGTAAGCTGTGCTATATCTGAAATGCCGAGATCATAACGTTCCTTTTCCACTTTGTATGATAATTCCGCAGCACGCAATTGCGCATCCGAAGCTTCGTATGCTGCCTTGGCATCATTAAAATTCTGGAAGGCATTTAACACATCGGTCTTTACAACGATCTCTGTATTCTTGGATGCTATCTTGGCATTCTCGTACGTAACTCTGGTTTGTGCAGCCTGTGCTCTATAGCGTAAGCCGTTATAAATCGGTATCGTTATACTTAAACCATAGCTAAGCTGAGTGTTGTCTTTCGTAAACTGATCGTTGAACGAGCGATTCTCATCTCCACCTCCATATACATAGTTATAGCGTGAGCCATACGATGCGCCTGCATACAAACTTGGCATATATCTTCCTTTCATAGCGGAGTATCCGAAGTGTGCTGCTTTCTGATTGAATTCAGCTTGTTTCAGATCGCTTCTGCGATCAACCGCGGTAGCATACATTTCATTCAGCGATAAGCTGTCGATCATCACACTGTTCATGTCCCAATCAACATCCGAGATTTCAAATGTTATAGGATCGAGTTGCAGTGTTACCGCCAGTTTCGCTTTATCATTTTTATAGGTATTGCGTGAACGTACCAAAGTAAGTTCAGCATTTTTTAATTGATATTGCTGGTTATATAGATCTGCTTCTGCTTTGCTGCCGAGTTCAACCTGCGCTTTGATCTGGTCGTACTGTATGCGTTGTGTGCGAACGTTCTCTTCGTTGATGTGTACCAGTTGCTGATCCAGCATACACAAAAGATACTGATTCGAAATATCACGGATCACATCCTGTGTAGATCGGTTTACCTGGTGAAGCTGTGCTTCGTTGGCATTGTTTGCCTGGCGGTATGAATTGAATTGATATAGTCCGTTAAAAACGGGCATGCTGGCACTGATCGATCCATTCACATAGTCGATCACCCCGTTTACAACTTCACCCCGGTTCTGGTTGAACGAATTACCATCGTTTCGATAAGCACTTCCGTTCGCTTCTATACTCGGACCAAGCTGAAGCAGCGAAGACGTTTTATTGATCTGTGTATACTCGAGCTGATTCTTTTGCTGGTTCAGTGTTACGTTGTTCTCCAAACCAATCTTCACTGCGTCTTTGAAACTCAATGCTGCCGGTGCAGCCGGTTGTTGCTGGCTATACCCTGCAACCGCCAACCCGGCAAAAAGCAATGTCAGTAATTCTTTCTTCATGTACTTACGCATTTACCAATACCTTTTCATCTGATACGATGGCACCATCTCCAACGCGAACAATGCGTTTGCTATAGCGCGCATTTTCTTCGCTGTGTGTTACCTGTATAATGGTTATACCTTCTTCGTTCAGTTTCTGGAAGATCTCCATGATTTGTTTACCCTGATCGGAGTGCAGGTTACCCGTAGGTTCATCCGCCAGTAATAATTTAGGCTGACCAACAATAGCGCGTGCTATACCTACCAGCTGCTGCTGACCTCCGCTGAGTTGCTCGGGAAAAAGGTCTTTCTTCGCTACCATGTTAAAGCGATCGAGCATCTCTGCTACCATACTTTTACGCTGGCTTCCGCTTACGCCTTTATAGAGCAGTGGTGTTTCTATGTTTTCGTATACCGTTAGTTCGTCAATCAGGTGATATGCCTGGAAGATAAAGCCTATATAATTTTTGTGCATGTCAGACTTCTGTTTCTCTTTCATCTTGTGCACAGGCTCATCAAAGAAGTAATACTCTCCGGCAGAAGGTTCATCGAGCATACCGATGATGTTCATGAGAGTAGATTTACCGGCACCGCTCGGGCCCATGATGGTTAAGAATTCTCCTTGTTGAACATCGAGGTTTACACCCTTCAGAATAAAAGTGCGCTGGAAACGAGAGTCCACGTACTTGTCGATATCACGTAGTTTAATCATAATTGGTTGTTGAGGCATGGGGATCAGAATTTAGACACGATAGATTTTTTTCAATACGTGTTAAAATACATAATCCTTCCGAGTCTCCCCTTTGCCAACAATGTGCCAATGGATTTTTAGCGTTTGAATGCCTGAAAATGAAGATTTACTAAGGATGTGCTCGTCCGGTTGTGCAAAACGGTGTCCTAAATCGGACAGAACCGAACATCAAAAAACAATCGGGTACAGAATAACATCCACGCGTCTGTTCATCTGCATACCGGAATACGTTTGATTGCTATAGACCGGATTGTCGAGTCCCCAGTTCTTGATGGTGATCTTGTGCTCGGGTATTTGTTTGTTCAACAACAAGTGCTGCACGGATTCACTTCGCATTTTGGAAAGCCATTCATTGAACTGCTTTCCTCCAATGGGATCGGTGTGACTGATCAGGTGTATCTGGTATTTCTCCAACAAGTTCGGCACGGAATCAAGCCAATGGTATAATTCGGTAACCTGGAACTCTTCGATGTCGTAACTGCCTCCGCCAAAGTAAATACTCATCCTGATCTCGTCAGGCGATTCGCTCTGTGCCTGCGTCATGGCAGGCAGTACGAATAGCATTATGATATACCATCGGAGCATAAGTGAAGATAGGAAAAGTTATCGGTTCGTCATTCGTTAATCGTTATTCGTTAACCGACAGCAACCAACAGACAACCGTTAACCTATAACGACTAACGTTTAACTTATAACGGATAACGACTAAGGTCTACAAGAGCTTACGCAGATTCTCAATGCGGTCGGCCTCGCTTGCCGGTTTATCCTTGCGCCAGCGCTTGATGCGTGGAAAACGTAATGCTATACCTGACTTGTGTCGTGTTGATTGTGCTATACCTTCAAACGCGATTTCGAATACAAGCTCGGGTTTTACACTGCGTACCGGTCCGAAGCGCTCAATCGTATTTTGTTTTATCCAGCGATCTACTTCACGAATCTCATCATCGGTTAAACCACTATAGGCCTTTGTAAACGGAACAAGTTGTTCACCGTCCCACGCGGCAAATGTATAGTCGGTATATAGATTGGCTCTGCGGCCGGCACCATGCATCGCGTAAATCATCACGGCATCTACTGTAAACGGATCGATCTTCCATTTCCACCAGTCTCCTCTCCTGCGTCCGTTACGGTATATAGATTCTTTGCGCTTCAGCATTATACCTTCGCTGAATAAATCTCTCGCACGCGAGCGCTCTTGTGCAAGGTCCTCCCAGGTTTGAAAGTTTACCAATGCAGAAAGCCTCAGCACGGGATGTTTTGCAGAACATATATCTTCTACTTTTTTCCGGCGTGCTTCCATTGTCCAATGGCGTATATCTATACCTTCCCACTCCAGTATATCGTAGGTTACAAATGAGACCGGAACTTCCTTCAATAACTTTGCACTCAGTGTTTTTCGGCCGATGCGTGTTTGCAGGTGATTAAAGGATAACGGCTGATCATCTTTGAACGGAAGTATCTCTCCATCCAGCACCGTACCATCCGGAAGTATATCTAACAGCGTAGCAAACTCCGGATATTTATCCGTAACAAGTTCTTCACCACGCGACCACACAAACAACTGGCGATCGCGCACGATAACTTGGCCACGTATACCATCCCATTTATGCTCGGCAAACCATTCGTGCGGCTCACCCAAGGTATATACTTCATTTTCCAACGCATACGCCAGGTAAAACGGATACGGCTTGGATATATCTTTCTGCACTTCTTCCAACATCAATTGCTGAAATGTATCGGTCTCGGGCGACCAGTTTCCCATGAGCTTATGGGCCACTATATTTTC
>CAMLLI010000107.1 GCA_946480685.1 uncultured Flammeovirgaceae bacterium
TGTGCTCTTCCGATCTGTGCATGCAGAAAGCGCATGAACTGCTGCTGCTCGAACCGTGGCTGTATCTCCGTGATTTCTTTTTCATTCACAGTATATAGTCCAAAAGCATCACTTTGTTTGCGCGCCAGGTAGGCGAGGGCCGCGATCATTACCTTGGCATACTGAAATTTATTTAGTCCGCCTTCGGTATAAGTCATCGAGTGACTGGCATCCAGCATGAACTTGACTGTAATGTTTGTCTCAATGTCTGCCTGGCGTATATAGTATCGACCAGAACGAGCATACATTTTCCAGTCGAGCATGCGCAGGTCATCACCGGGTTCGTAACTCCTGTACTGGCTGAACTCCTGTCCCGCACCTACACTCTGACTTTTGTTACTACCGCTCATGAATCCTTCCACGATCACGCGCGCGATCAGTTCCAACCCGTTTACGGTGTTGATCACTTCCGGCTTGAGTAACGATCGTATCTCTGGATTCATCTTTCAGATATAGTATATATACTTCTATAACGATTTTGCCTGCGAGCGTACGTGCTCCAGCAAATGTTTTGTAACCAGGTCTGACGTAACGCCTTCAGCCTCTGCTCGGAAGTTCATGAGGATACGATGACGAAGTACCGGATAGGCTACACGCTCAATGTCGTCTGCCGTAACAGCGAAATTACCATGCAGCAGCGCACGTGCTTTAGCGGTCATGATCATGGCTTGTCCCGCACGCGGACCTGCTCCCCAACGCACCCATTCTTTTACATACGGTGTGCTGGAGTCAGGACGTGTCAACCGTACTATACTCGCTACGCGTTCAATCAACTCGCGACTGATATGTACTTCGCGTACTAAGCCTTGTGCTTCTTTTATCTCGCGGCCTTCCAATACTTTATTGATCTGCGTAGTTTTTCTTCCGGTCGTGGCTGCAAGTATTTCTGTTTCTTCTTCGGCTGTAGGATAACCGATTTTTATATATAGCAGGAAGCGGTCGAGCTGTGCTTCCGGTAGTGGAAATGTACCGGCTTGTTCAATCGGGTTTTGTGTAGCGAGTATAAAGAAAGGTTTCTCCAATGGATACGTTACACCACCATACGTTACTGAAAACTCCTGCATGGCTTCCAGTAATGCTGACTGGGTTTTAGGCGATGTACGGTTGATCTCATCCGCCAGTATAATATTCGTGAAGATCGGACCTTTGTTAAATTTGAAGAATCGTTTACCCGTAGTATGATCTTCCTCCAGAACTTCCGTACCAATAATATCGGAAGGCATCAGGTCCGGTGTAAACTGAATCCGTCTGAAGGGTAAATCTATAGCTTCTGAGAGCGACCGGATCATTAGTGTTTTGGCAAGACCGGGTACACCTTCGAGTAAAGCATGTCCACCAGCCAGAAACGTAATGAGTAACTGATCGACAGTTTCACTCTGCCCGACAATTACTTTCCCGATCTCTTGTTTCAAAGCACCGAGCTTGTTGATGATGCTCCGCACGGATTCTTCTTTCATTGTGTTGAGGTGTTTACGTGTGTACGTGTTTTAGTTGTGTTTAGGTGTGTATGTGTTTATGTTAATGCGATCTATACTTTACTTCTTACTCCTTACTCCTTACTTCTTACTTCTTACTTCTATCTCATCAACGCATACATCACTATATTCACACTGAACCTCGTGTTGTCTATTCTATAGAAGCGTTTGTTTCGGAAGTCGTAGTCCCATTCGCAGCCGTAGTCTTTGTTGCTGTAGAGTATGCCGATCTTGCCGTTTATCTCTATAGCTTTCAGGTAATCGTGTACGATGTCATCGCCCCAGCCATTTAGCTCCTGTGAAGTTGTCGGTGGACCTTCGAACTGGAAGAACATGGAATATATAGGATGATTATTTGGAATTTTCTTTAGCGCGTTGGCTCCGAAAATTACTTCCATTTGTGATTCGAACGACTTGGCAAAGAGTCCGTCAATATCATGGTTGCAGTCGTCTACAAATACAAAGCCTCCGTTGCGTACATACTTTTCAAAGTTGGCTCGCTCAGCCGCAGTAAATTCTACCAGTTTGTGGCCACTCAGGTAACAGAATGGGCAACTAAAGATCTTATCACTGCTCAACGGAATTATATTCTCCTGCATATCTACCTTCAATGTAGTATACTCGATCAGGGAGTTGAGCACGTTCGAGGGCATGCGCTGGTCTACATCCCAGTCACCTGACTCATATTGAAGGCGCGTAAAGAAAAACTTGTTAGCCGCGTACATAGCGTATCAATGGCAAGTTCATTTTTTCCGTCAAACGAAAAAAGAAAATTATATAAGTGGATACTGCAACGAGTTCGGAATGCTGAAAATGAAAAGTCCCCGGCCGTGCCAGGGACTTTATCACATGTATAGCTTTCGGATCAGATCGCGTCTGATAAACTGGTGAATGTAAAGTCGCGGATCTTCATCGGAGGAATCAGGTAATTATTGTTTGATTCCACGCTTACTGTACGCTCAACTTTACCGAGTTCTTCCAGGTTATTCAGCATAATGATCGGACTTTCGTTGAAACGGAAGTTCTTGATCGGGTGCATGATCTTTCCGTTCTCGATATAGAATGTACCATCGCGGGTCAAACCGGTCAGCAATAACGTCTGGGGGTCAACATCGCGTATATACCAGAGGCGTGTAACGAGTATACCTTTCTTGGTGCCGGCAATTAAGTCTTGTAGCGATTTGGTGCCACCCTCCATAATAAAGCTGTCGGGAGCCGGTATAGCTTTAACACCTTTCTTTTGTGCCCAGTAGCGTGAGTAGGTGAAGTTCTTTACAACACCTTTTTCGATCCACGTTGTTTTTTCCTGTGGGCGACCGTCACCATTCCAGGTGCTTGTTGGTAATTCCGGATGCAGCGGATCAGAATATATAGTTACGCGCTCGTCCATCAACTTTTCGCCAAGCCTTGTTTTACCACCGGCTTTGCTAAACGAACTGCGACCTTCATCGGCTTGCCGTGCATCGAGATCGAACAGAATACGCTCGAGTAATACTGCCGCTGCAGCAGGCTCGAGTATCACCGTATATTTACCAGGCTCGATTGCTTTGGCCGCAGCCGACTTCATACTTTTCTGCGTGGCAATTTCCGTTGCTGCCTTGGTATCAAGCTTGGTAATATCATTATACCCGCGTGTAGCATATCCGGAACCTGTACCATCGGCTGTGCGTGCCGTAACCGAGAAGTTTACATTCGTGAACGTATTATAGGCAAATAAACCTTTCGAGTTCATCATGGCTGCGAAGCCTTTGTTGTCTTCGAGGAAACCCGCTGCTACCTGTTTGTTGTCTCTGGATACCTGCAGACTTTGCGCGACAGCATCGGTGCGTTGCTTGGGAGTTATAGCAGCTGTTGCCGGAACATAAGTAATAGCATCGGTATATTTCTGCGGTTCGAGAAACGGAACGAACTCCGGATTTTCCGGTGCAAGCTGTGCAAGCTCTTCGGCACGTCTCACTACTTTTTCAAGTGATGCATCATCAAACTCATTGATGGTAGCGGTGCCAAGTTTTTTACCAAACGCAGAAGACACCACGAGTGTAGTCTGACTTACGTTTCCACTGGTAGATACCGCGTTGCGTGCATACCGGATGTTCCCGCTATCAACACCGGATATATTTACCTCGCATTGCTCTGCTTTGGAATAGCTCAGTACTTTTTTCAGTAAAGCCTGTGCTTCATCTTTTGTAAGTATAGGCATAGTATTATCCGATGTTTCGTGATGTGTTTATAACATTTACTCCTTTGAAGTGTGTAGTGGCTGAACCATGTGATACGGCACTGGACTGCATCGGCTGGCCTTTACCATCGAAGAACGATCCTCCGAGACGATAATCCGATTCATCGGCTATACCCGCTACCGAGTTCCAGAACTCCTGCGTGTTCGATTGATAGGCTACATCTTTCAGCATACCTACGATCTTACCATTCTTGATCTCGTAATACAACTGGCCGCCAAACTGGAAGTTATAGCGTTGCTGGTCGATGGAGAAAGAACCATCGCCAATGATATATATACCTTTCTCTACATTTTTGATGAGATCGTCTACGCTGCGTTTTTCTTTGCTTGCCTGCAGCGATACATTTGGCATGCGCTGGAATTGGACACTGCTCCAGCTATCGGCATAGCAGCAGCCTTGCGATGCATTGAGACCGATGATGTGCGCCTGATCGCGTATAGTCTGGTAATTCACCAATATACCATCCTTCACCAGGTCCCAGCGACCACATGGCACACCTTCGTCATCATACCCTACAGCACCGAGTGAACCAACCTGTTGTTTATCGGCAAACAGGTTTACATTCTTATTACCGAAGTTGAATTTTTTGGATTGCCATTTGTCAAGTGTTAAGAAACTTGTTCCGGCAAAGTTAGCTTCGTATCCAAGTACACGATCAAGTTCAGTCGGGTGACCAACCGATTCGTGAATGGTTAACCACAAGTGAGAAGGATCAAGTATCAGATCATATTTACCCGGCTCTACTGATTTAGCTTTCAGTTTTTCTCCGGCTTGTTGTGCACCTAAGCGTGCATCTTCAATCATATCATAGCGGCCTTTATATAATGTTGTAGGACCGCTGATCTTATCCTGAGGACGAGCGTATAAATATTCATAGCCCATACCCATCGGTGCACTCAAGGCATTGCGTGTCTCGAATTTACCCGTGGCAGCATCGATCTTCGTAATGAAGAATGTAGGCCAGATGCGATGTATATCCTGGTCGATATAGGAACCATCGGTTGATGCAAAATATTTTTGTTCGTTAACTGTAAACAGGAAAGAGTTAATATAGTTTGCTCCGCCTTTTATAGCAGCATCGTTTACACCGAGCAGGAGATCTACCTTTTCTTTTACCGGTACTTCGAACGAATTTTTTTCGATCGGTGCTTTCCAGCTTACTTCACCAACACCTTTCTGCGGAACAAGTTTAACAGGCTCAGTAAGTAAACGTGAATTTTCTTTGGCGATGGTTGCGGCAAGCTCTGCAGCTTTAGCAATACTGTCTTTGTCCAGCTTATCCGTTGCAGCAAAGCCCCAGCCGCCATTCGCGATCACGCGTATACCCATACCGTAAGACTCGGTATTTACAATGTTCTGTACTTTGTCTTCACGTGTAATAACAAACTGGTTGAGATAGCGACCGATGCGTACATCGGTATAGGTAGCACCTTTGGAACGCGCAGCATTGAGTGCTACATCGGCCATCTGTTTTTTCTGCGCTACATCAACAGTCTCTAGCGCCCGCTCGGGAGGAATGGGGTTCCCGAAGGAGGGAATCCCCGCCAGCACAGCAGCTGATGCTCCCATGCCTGCAAGCTGAATAAAATCTCTGCGTTTCATAATGAGTTATTTGTGGGATGAGTAAATATATAGCAATATGTAAAATCGTTTCAAGATATAGAATAGTTTTTCGCTTATCCAACGGAAGGCGGTGAAAGTAGTTGCGAGCCATGAGCTTTGAGCTGTGAGGGCTCCAGGCTGCAAGCTTCTGGCTACAGGATGAGTAAGGTATATTATGATTGCGCTTCTTACTCCTTACTCTTTACTCCTTACTCTTTACTTCTTACTTCTCAATAGCTGCGAGCTGCTAGCTTCTGGCTGCCAGACGTGTGGGATAGAGGGAACGGGAGTGAGTGTAATATGTTTGGGGTATTTTTGTCGGTATATTTATCTGCGTTAATCTGTGTTTTCTGCGGGCAAGAATGAAAAGAGGCTGTTCGGTGTTGGAACAGCCTCTGGTAAATTTCAGATCAAATTTTATACAGCGTCTGAGAGACTGCTGAAGGTGAAGTCGCGGATCTTCATATACGGTATATATACATTTGTTCCGCCTTCACTTGTTACGGCCCGCTTCTGCTGTCCTAATGTTTCCAGGTTGTTCAGCATGATGATCGGACTTTCGTTGAAACGGAAATTTTTGATCGGGTGTTTGATCTTTCCGTTCTCGATGTAGAAAGTTCCATCGCGTGTTAAACCGGTATATAGCAACGTTTGCGGGTCAACCGGACGAATATACCAGAAGCGTGTTACGAGTACACCTTTCTTGGTGTCTTTGATCATATCTTCGAGTGTAGCGCTTCCTCCATCCATAATGGCGTTACCCGGGAACGGAACAGGCTCTACATTTTTCTGCGATGCCCAGTAACGATCGTATATAAGATTCGCTACAGTACCGTTGCGGATCAAATCCATTTTCTTGCGGGCAAGTCCGTCACCTGTCCAGGGGGAAGCAGGTACTTCTTCGCTCCACGGATCGGTATATATATTTACTCTTTCGTCAACCAGTTTTTCACCGAGCTTGGTGCCTCCGCCTTTCTTCGATAAAAAGCTTCTGCCTTCATCGGCCTGGCGTGCGTTCATGTTGAGCATGAGGCGAATTAAATCTGCACCGGCAGCAGGCTCGAGTATCACGGTATATTTACCCGGTTCAATAGCCTTGGCGTTGCGCGACATCAAGGCTTTATCAATTGCTACTTTTGAAATTTCAGCAGCATTGAGTTTGCTTACATCATTAAGATCGGCAGCAGCCCAGCCTGAACCTGTGCCATCGTTCGAGCGCATGGTAACAGTAAAGTCTACACTCGTAGATTTATTATAGGCAAATAGACCTTTGCTGTTCATGATGCAGGAGAATCCGCGACTGTCTTCGAGATAGCCGGCAGCCGTTATATCTTTTGCAGCAGCTGGATTTATACTATCGGCAGCAGCCTGTGCACGAAAGTCAGGCGTGATCTTCGCAGTAGCTTCTGAAAATGTTTTCGACTCCGGTCCGTATGATTGCTGCGGAAGTGGTTCCATAAATTCAGGATTCTCCGGGGCAAGCTTCGCGAGTTCTTCCGCACGTCTCACTACTTTTTCAAGCGATGCATCATCAAACTCGTTGATTGTTGCTGAACCGGATTTCTTCCCGTAGTACGATTGTACCGCGAGCACTATATTACTGTCTTCACCGGAAGTGGACACGCTGTTACGAGCATAGCGAATGTTACCGCGGTCGTTCCCGTTGAGGCTTACCGAGCAACCATCAGCTTTGGAGAAGCTTATCACTTTCTCCAATATCTTTTTAGCTTCTTCTTTTGAAAGGATGGCCATGTATTTACAAATTTAGTTTAGGTTATTAGTTGAGTGTTGGTACGATGCGTTGATCAGTCATAACTATATCGTTCGTCCTGTATTGATCACGTTGATACCGTTGAAGCGTGTAGTTGCCGAACCATGCGATACTGCGTTCGATTGACTGGGTTGTCCTTTACCATCGTTGAAGGCACCGTTCAATCTATAGTCACGTTCATCGCAGATTTGTACACACGAGTTCCAGAACTCCTGTGAGTTTGCCTGGTACGCTACATCTTTGAGCATGCCGGTAATTTTACCGCCTTTGATCTCGAAGAAGAGCACACCGCCAAACTGGAAATTATACCGTTGCTGATCGATGGAGAATGATCCATCCTTCACGATATATATACCTTTGTCCACATTGGAGATCATCTGCTGCGGAGTTACCTGTTCTTTGCCCGGCTTCAGTGACACGTTCGCCATGCGCTGGAACTGTACATCGGCCCAGCTCTGCGAGTAACAGCAACCGTGTGATTCTTTCTGATCGATGATGTTAACCTGGTCGCGTATAGCCTGGTAGTTGACGAGCGTACCATCTTTGATGATGTCCCACGATTTACATTTCACACCTTCGTCATCATAACCAACCGCTCCGAGTGAACCCACCTGAGTTTTATCGGCTACGAAGTTTACAATCTTGCTGCCTGCGTTAAAATTACCAGACTTCCATTTGTCAAGCGTGAGATAACTTGTACCGGCAAAGTTTGCTTCATAGCCGAGTACACGATCCAGTTCAGTAGGGTGTCCCACCGATTCATGTATCGTTAACCACATGTGTGAAGGCTCGAGTACGAGATCATATTTACCGGGCTCAACTGATTTGGCTGCGATAATTTGCTTCGCCTGTTCAGCAGCCATACCGGCATCTTCTACAATGTCGTATGATTTGTTATAGAGTATAATTCCGCCGGGACCTTCAATCTTATCTTCCGCTTTTGCATCCAGATACTCGTAGCCCATACCAACGGGTGCGCTGAAGGCCGAACGGTTCTTGAATTGCCCGGAGGCGCGATCGATCATCGTAACCGTAAAGCTCGGCCATGTACGATGTATATCCTGGTCGATATAGGAACCTTCTGTTGATGCAAAATACTTTTGCTCGTTTACCAGGAACATCAGACTGTTAACGAAGCTCGCGCCTTTCTCCATAGCTTTGGAGTTAGCCGCTATCAGTAAATCAACTTTGTCTTTTACCGGAACTTCAAAACCATTTTTCTTTATCGGAGTCTTCCAGCTTACTTCACCGTGTCCTTTTTCAGGAGCAAGCTTTACCGGCTCCTTCTGAAATTTAGAATTCGCTTTCGCGATAACAGCAGCGCGCTCGGCAGTCTTCTTTATACCATCGGGTGTAACACTGTTGCTGGCAGCAAAGCCCCACGTACCGTTTACAATTACGCGTATACCGACACCAAACGATTCAGTGTTCACTATATTCTGAACTTTCTTTTCGCGTGTGATCACGAACTGGTTCAGGTAACGACCGATGCGAACATCTGCATACGTAGCACCCAATGACTTTGCCGTGTTGAGCGCTATATCTGCGAGTTGTTTTTTCTGCTGCGCATCCATCAGCGGATCGAGCATGCGTGCCGGATCTACCGGGTTTGAAAATGCAGATATAGGGAGCAGCATGGCGCCTGCACCCATACCGGCCAGTTGCATAAAATCTCTTCTGTTCATGAATGATCGGGGTTAGATGGTTCTGCCTGTATTGATCACATTCACGCCGTTGAAACGTGTAGTAGCACTGCCGTGCGATACTGCGCTCACTTGTCAAGGTTGTCCTTTTCCATCGAAGAAGGATCCGAAGAGACGATAGTCTTTTTCATCGCAGATCTTTGCGCAGCTGTTCCAGAACTCCTGCGTGTTCGATTGATAGGCTACATCGTTGAGCATACCGGCGATCTGTCCATTCTTGATTTCATAGAATACAGTTCCGCCAAACTGGAAGTTATAGCGTTGCTGGTCGATGGAGAAAGAACCGCGACCGGCTATATATATACCTTTC
>CAMLLI010000108.1 GCA_946480685.1 uncultured Flammeovirgaceae bacterium
GAATACACTCACCAACGCGTTGAGCAGCAGTCAGGCGATGTATGGTGATAACAGCAGCAGCTATGCGAATACGTTGATCGATGTTGCCGAGATCTACAACGACTATGGAAATTATCGTCTCAGCCGTGAGTATCTCAATAAAGCAAAAGATCTGCTTACCAAAACAAACCAGATGACCGATGCACTGAACGGTAAAATTGCACTGGCGGAAGCTGATGCAATGATCGGACAAGGTTTTTGCAACGATGCACTGGATATACTCGCAACAGCGGAAAAATATTTTGCAGCACGCGCGATTGAAAAAGAGTCCATCGTAGATGGTACATCGATAAAAACTCAACGTGTACCGATTGAAGAAATTCCACAGCGCTATGGCGACTATGCACGCTTGCTTAATCTTCGCTTGAAAGCCTATACCAAGAAAGGTCGTATCTCGATTATTGGTGGCGATACTGAAACGGCAGACAACGCCTACTCTACCGTACGCTCGTGGTTGAAAGGTAAATCTCGTTTTCTCGGAGAGACGAGTCTCGCAGAAGTAGAAGCCCGCTATATTTTTGCTAAAGCGCTGGAAGAAAATGGAACTCGTCATGAGAACGAGCTTGACTTCGACAACATTCTGAGTGATCTGAAAAAGAAAATCAATCCTACCAATTCACTCGCACATGATATATACCTGGATTACCTCGAAGTATTGCTGGAACGTGAAAACCGTGCACGCTATGTAAATACCAAGCTGGAATATGAAAAAGTACTTGACAAATCTTTTCCTAAAACCAGTATCCACCGCGAAAATGAAAAAGCGGTTGAGTTTAACTCGAAACTAAGTCGCGATAAAACGAGAAACCTGGAAGCCGATGCGCTGGAGGTATTGAAGAAATTACCCAAGAACTATATTACGTCTGCCCGTACCGTTGCGTTCCTGTATGAGGTGTCGCTTCGTGAGAAACGTTATACAGCTGCCGAAGCCTATCTGAACCAACTGACTGAAATCAAGAAAGAGTTATATGGTGAAAACTCACCGGAATACCACCTCGCCAAAATATACCTTGCCGACTTCTATCTCGATTATACTAACAAAATTGATGAAGCCGGAAAAATATATAAAGAAAGTTATTTTGGTGTGGTTGAAAAACAGATCGGTGAACAACATAAAGACCTGCTTAATATACTTAACCATATTGCAACGTGGTATGAACTCACAGACCAATATGACCTTGCACTAAAAACACTGAATGATGCTTCTGATAAAGCTGTACTGAAATATAGCAATGAAGATCCCGAGTATGGCAAGGAGCTTGATCGCATTGCCGGCCTCGCATTAAAGATCGGTAAATATGAAAAAGCGGAAGCAGATATAGCCAAGGCTTTAAAAATACTGGAAGAACATCGTAAAGATGACTCGCGTATAGCTGATTATGTTCATGCTATAGATACGCAGGCCAAACTCTACGGTATAAAAGGGATGTTTGATGAAGCCGAGGCTAACCTCGATCGTTCAAACCGTCTTATTTCAAAAGCGAATGTAGAATTTGAAAATGAACTTGCCACGGCAGAAGAACTGACGGCTCTCTTTATTCAGCTGGGAGATTTTTACGAAGCTGATAACATGCTGAATACGCAGATACCGGAGTACGAAAAACTATACGGCAAAAATTCACTTCGTCTGATAGAACCCTTGGTGAACAAAGGAAGAATTCTTTTAGCGAAGGGCGACTATACCGAAGCAGAACGAACCGCACAACGCGCCAATCAGATTGCTGTAAAAACGTATGGAGAGACATCCACGAAAACAGCTCCGACTCAGAAATTACTCAGCGATATATACTATACCCTGGGCGATTATGAAAAGGCACAGGACAATGTCGTGAAAGCAATTAGCAGTCAGGAGAAACAGTTTGGTCGTAATCACATTGAAGTAGCCAAATCAATTTCCCAGCTCGCGCTGATCAAATTCTACAAAGGCGATAATCGCAAAGAAGTAGAAAAACTGATGATTGAGTCGCGCGATATTATGGCGAGCAAACTTGGAAAAGACAATCCGCAGTATGCAGAAATATTAAAGAACGTTGCTGTGCTCTACATCTCGGAAAAGAAATTTGATATAGCATTCAACTCGCTCACCGTAGCCGAAAATATCTGGCGAACAAAGACGGGCAAGAAGAACAACATCAACACAGCGAGTATCTATACCCTGACGGGAGATGTATACTATCAGCAGAAGAACTATAAAAAGGCAGAAGAGTTTTATACAAAGTCTAAAGACCTGTATGAGAAATTCTTCAGCGCAGCGCATCCGGAGTATGTAAAAGTACTGTCCAAGCTCAGCAAAGTATATTACATGCAGAAGGACTATAAACGTTCAAAGAAGCTTGTGGAAGAAGCGCTCAACAACTACGAGGGATTCATTAAGGACTTCTTCCCTGCTTTAAGTGAACGTGAGAAGGCCAAGTACTGGAATACCATCAAAGGCGACTTCGAGTTTTACAATACGCTTGCGTTCAGTAACCTCGAAGACTTCCGCGACTTAACGGGCAAAGTATATAATTACCAGTTGCTCACGAAGGCACTACTGCTAAGCTCTTCCATCAAAATCCGTGAGCGCATTCTGAACAGTACAGATGAACAACTGAAATCACAGTATAATACGTGGATACAGAAGAAAGAACAGCTTACACTGGCATTATCGCTGAGCCCTGCGCAGTTGCTGGAAAGTCAGATTGATCCATCGGCATTGCAGCAGGAGGTGGAGCGTTTGGAGAAAGAGCTGAGTCAAAAGTCGGAACTCTTCGGACAATCATTCGATAACAAACGCATCACTTATGATGACGTGAAAAAAGTATTGAAGCCAAACGATGTTGCTATCGAAATGGTGCGTTACCGTTACTTTAACCATACGCTCACCGATTCGGTAATTTATGCTGCGCTCTATATCAAGAAAGATTTTTCAAAACCAAAAGTTATCATTCTGAAAGACGGCAAAAAGATGGAAAGCAGATACTTCAAGTTCTATCGCAATGCCATCACCGGGAAAATTCCCGACACATACTCTTACAATATATTCTGGCAACCTATTGTGAACGAGATAGGACAGGTTGCAACGGTATACCTATCCGCAGATGGTGTCTACAACCAGATAAACCTGGAGGCTATACCTACACCGGATGGTCGTTACGTGATCGACAATTCTAACATTGTACTGGTTAGCAATACGAAAGACTTATACCTGCGCAATATAAAGTCAAGAGCTACTACATCGGAGAATACAGCAACGATGTTCGGTAATCCTACCTTCTACCTGACGGCTTCTACAGATCAGCGCATATCGCCTCTTCCGGGAACTGAAAAGGAGGTAACGCAAGTGCAATTCATGCTAAAACAAAAAGGGTGGCTGACTGCGGAGTATATCGAGAATCTTGCATCGGAAGAAAAGATCAAAGAGATGAGTAACCCAAAGATCTTCCACATTGCTACGCACGGTTTTTACCGACCTACTGCACAGGTTACACTCGAGCAACAGATAGAAGGCAACGAAGCAGTAATGGCTCAGAATCCGTTAATGCGCACGGGTCTTTTATTGAAGGGTGCAGGCGACTTAATGGATAAGACAAGCTATAACTTTAATATGGAGAATGGTATACTCACAGCCTACGAAGCGATGAGTCTCAACCTGGACAAGACAGACCTTGTGGTGTTAAGTGCCTGCGAAACAGGACTCGGTGATCTGGAAGCTGGTGAAGGTGTATATGGTTTACAGCGTGCTTTCCTGGTAGCAGGTGCCAAAGTTTTGATCATGAGTATGTTTAAGGTGGATGATGAAGCTACACAACAACTCATGCTGAAATTCTATCAGAAGTGGCTCAACACCGGCAACCTGCGTCAAAGCTTTGTCGATGCTAAAAAAGAACTTCGTACGGATTACCCGGAGCCTATATATTGGGGGGCTTTTATGATGATCGGGCTGGACTAAATGCAAGTTGTTTCCCGCAGATTTACAGATAGTCGCAGAATATATACTATAGATTATCTGCGTATACCTGCGACTTCTGCGGGAATGTATTTTTATTTTCTGAAGCGCAGGAAAGTCCCCATAGGCAGATCCTTACCCTGTTTGGATTTCAGGAAGAACTCGCCATACTCGGCATCGGTAATATCGAAATGAGTCTTTGCCACATTTAGTCCGACAATTGGCGACAGGCCTACGGCATACATGCTGAGTATAAAAAAGTAATTTTTCTGCTCGAGTAATTTACTGCTCATCTCAATCAGCTCGTTAAGCTGCTCCTGCAATGTCCACTTCTCTCCTTCCGGACCGCGGCCATACGGTGGCGGGTCCATTATGATACCGTTATACGTATTGCCGCGCTTTACTTCGCGTCTCACAAATTTGAATGCATCTTCGTATACCCAACGTATATCATTAAGACTGTTCAATTGCATATTCTGATTGGCCCAATTTATACCGGGGCGCGAGGCATCGCAGTGTATAACTTCGGCTCGTGCCGAACGTGCCACAACCGAAGCCGCTCCCGTATAGGCAAACAGATTTAGCACCCGGGGTTTATTTATACTCCATCCGGAAACCGTATCGTAAATAAAATTCCAGTTACTCCCCTGCTCCGGAAAAATACCTACGTGTCCAAAACTTGTAAGGGCGAGTCGTAACGTAAGGTTTAAATCATTGTATTGATACTGAACGTTCCAGGTTTCGGGCATGCCCTGGTTACGTGACCAGCCACCTTTTACATCATCCGAAAATCGGAACTTGTCTTTTTGCTCACGAACAAATTTAGCATCAGCAACTTTCTTCCATTCCTGGTCGCTCAGCGATTTACTCCAGATCGCCTGTGGCTCCGGACGAATCAAAGTATATTTCCCAAAACGTTCCAGTTTTTCAAAATCACCGGAGTCAATCAACTCGTAGTCTTTCCAGGAAGAAGGATGCAATAGTTTCATAAAGCCGTAAAACTAAAGCTTTTTAGGTTTAATGCAGAAAGTTTGAAAAGCATGCTTTGTAAAAAACGGAAGCTTTCAACCTTGTGCTTTCAGCTTTACCCTTGCCGTATTAGCTTTGCCGTTATGCATTTCCTGATCACCAGTACGCAGAATCCGAAAGTCAAGAATCTGATCGCACTTGAAAAACCCCGCGAGCGAAGAAAGCAGTGTCTCTTTACCATCGAGGGCAAAAAGGAAATTAGTCTGGCGCTGGAAGCAGGCTATAAAATCGGCAATCTTTTTTTCTGCGAAGACATCATCAGCCTGCAAGAAGTAAAAGCATTCGCGAAGTCTGATCAGCAACTTATACCCGTATCGCGCGAAGTATTCGAGAAGATCGCGGTGCGCGAAGGTACCGGCGGACTCATCGCGGTAGCTGAACAAAAAACACATCGCCTCGATCAGCTCACGCTGAGCAAAAATCCATTGCTGCTCATTGTAGAAGCTGTTGAAAAACCAGGAAACCTGGGTGCTCTTTTACGCACAGCTGATGCCGCGGGCGTTGATGCCGTGATCATCTGCGACCCTCAAACCGATTTCTATAATCCCAACGTTATCCGCTCCAGCGTAGGCTGCGTGTTTACCAACCAACTTGCATCGGCACCTTCGGATGAGACAATCCAGTGGCTGAAAAAAAATAACATCACGATTTATTGTACATACCTGCAGGCGTCCAAGCAATACCATCTAACGGATTTTACACGTCCGAGTGCCATTGTTATGGGCACCGAAGCCACCGGACTTTCGGATGTATGGGTAAAACATTCCGATGCAAACATCATCATCCCCATGCAGGGGAAAATTGACTCGATGAACGTTTCCACTGCGGCTGCCGTGGTTATTTTCGAAGCAAAGCGGCAGCGGGGATTCTCGTAAGTTTATTTTATGAGTTTATACTGATAGCTCCCCGAAATGCAGTAAATTCGTAGTCGAGCCCATACCTTCGATGGAGAATTCACCGCTTTCTCACAAATATATTCAAGAGGATAAGTTTTTGAATGCCCTCGCGGATGCCTATCGTCTGCAGGAGGCAATCATAAACGCAACCGATCTTGCCATTATCTCCATCAATCCCGAAGGTATCATTACAAGCTTTAACGTAGCGGCTGAACGACTGCTCGGGTTTACGGCCGAGGACATGATCGGCAAACAAACTCCTGTACTCTTCCATGATCCGGATGAGATCGTACTACGCGCCAAAGAACTTTCAGAAGAACTCAACGATACCGTTATACCAGGCTTTGATGTTTTTGTAGCCAAAGCACGCGCACGCAAAACTACGGACCGATATGAGTGGACCTATATCAGCAAAGGTGGCAAGCGTATTCCGGTAATGCTCTCTATTTCATGTTTACATGATGAGAAGGATCGCCTGATCGGCTATGCCGGTATAGCGACTGATATTACCGAACAAAAAGGTATAGAAGAAAAAATACGATCGTCAGAAACACATTTGCAGGCACTGCTTAATTCGATCGATGATATAGTTTTTGAAGTGGATCGCCACGGTGTCTTTACCAACCTGTGGACAAAGCGACATGATTTACTGCTCATGAAGAGCAAAGAGAATTACCTGGGTCTGCCGCTGGAGGAAGTACTGCCGGAGCCGCTGGCATCGCTCTATAGCGAAAATATAGCCACAGTATTTCGTACAAAAGTATCGCAATATATAGAGTACTATGTTGAGAGTGGCAATCGCTGGAGTGCTGCAAAAATTTCATTCATCAACCCCGAGCGGGTAATTATACTGGTTCGCGATATAACCGCGCAAAAACAAACTGAATTTCTGTTACGTGAGAGTGAGAAGAAGTTCAGATTGATGGCAGAGAATATGCCGGGGGCTATATACCTGTGCCGTAATGATGATACTTATTCCATGGTTTATCTCAATGAAAAGGTACACCAGATCACCGGATATATAGCAGAAGATTTCATTGCCGGTAAAGTAAATTTCATCATGCTGTATCACCCCGAAGATGCAGACTATATTTTCAAGACCGTTGAGGAAGCGCTGGCACATCGGAAAAACTTTCAGCTTGAATACCGGATCTTCCACCGGGATGGAGATATCCGATGGATCAAAGAAGTAGGCGCGGGCATTTACGATGATGATAAACTCTTGCTGATCGAAGGCGTTGTTATAGATGTTACTATACAGAAGAATGCTGAGCTCGAACTGCAAAAAGTAGCCGAGGAAAATTACCGTTTGTTCAACAACGCAGTAAACCTGAGTGCTATACTTTCATTTGACGGGTACTTCCGGAAACTAAACCCTGCATGGTGTCATTTGCTGGGTTGGACAGAAGAAGCGTTGCGTTCAAAACACTTCCTGGATTTCATACATCCTGATGATATCGCTGCGACTAAAGATGCGTTCGAATATATACTGCAGGGCAATAACCTGTCCACGTTCGAAAATCGTTATCGTTGCAACGATGGCTCGTACCGGTGGTTATTGTGGGGATCGGGTGTTGATATAAAGAACAATTCGATCTATGCTTCTGCTATCGATATTACGGAACGTAAAAAGTCGGAGGAAGAATTATTACTCTCCAAGCAAAACCTGGAGACATTAGCATTACACCTGCAGGAGCAAAACCGGCAACTTGATGAGTTTGCGCATATCATTTCGCACAACCTTCGTTCACCCGTAGGAAATATAAAAGCACTCATCAACTTCATTAACCACGACAGCTCCGTTGATGACTACCGTATCATTTTTGAGAAAATAAAAAATGTAGCCAACAACCTGGGCGAAACCATGAATGAACTTATGGAGACGTTGAAGGTAAAGAATGACACCGAGATTGAAAAAGTAGAAATCCGTTTCAAAGATATACTTGATAAAGTCATTCAATCACTCGAAGGCGAACTCATTCAATGTGCTGCGAGTGTTACCTACGATTTTAATGAAGCTCCCAAAATACTTTACCCCAAAACGTACCTGGAAAGTATACTGCAAAATCTATTGTCCAATGCCATCAAATATCGTTCACCGTCACGACAGCTCCAGCTTCATATATCTTCGCGTATTATTAACAACAAGACCGAGCTGCGTGTAGGAGACAACGGTCTTGGCATTGACATGGAACGCTTTGGAGAAAAGCTGTTTGGTCTGCATAAAACCTTTCACGATAACAAGGAAGCGCGCGGTGTAGGATTGTTCCTTACCAAAACACAGGTTGAAGCCATGGGCGGCACCGTAGCCGCAGAAAGCGAAGTAGATAAAGGCACTACATTCATCATCCGTTTTTAAGTAACCGGATTAGTTCTTTATCCGGATGGAGTTTACAATACTATCCGGCTATATTTAGTATATTCAAGATCGTTACTATGAATACTATAATCCTCCAGTCGCCAGCAACGTCCGGTAATGCTGCGGCTGCCACCAAAACATCCGTTCCGTTTTATCTCTATGCAACGGTCCTCTCGTCCCTGAGCATTATTATCGGCTTGATCTGGGATATATCGTGGCACATGAGCATTGGCCGCGATGGCTTGTTTTCAGCACCGCACCTGGCTATATATATAGGCGGTGTAACAGCCGGTATATTTTCCGGATATCGAATATTAAAATTAACCTTTGCGGGATCTCCGTTCGAGCGAGGAAAAGCGATAAAGTTCTGGGGTATATTTTATGGTTCGCTTGGCAATATGTTTTGCGTATGGGGCGCGATTGCTATGTTAACCTCCGCTCCTTTCGATGACTGGTGGCACAACACATACGGACTGGATGTAACGATCCTCTCCCCTCCGCATACAGTGTTGTTACTCGGCATGATCACCATTCAGTTTGGTGCCATCATCAGTGTATTGGCCTATCAAAACCTGAATGCAGAACATATACTGCACGATCATCTCGGCAACAGAGGCTTTACTATACTCTTCGCTTTGTCGGGTGGATTTATACTGATCATGATCTTTACCGTTGCCTCGGAATACCTGTCGAGACACGATATGCATGGTGTACTTTTCTACCAGGTAGCATCTTTACTCTTTCCATTGTTTCTCACAGCATTCTCCATTTCATCGCGGTCGAAATGGGGCGCTACGCAGGCAGCCCTGGTATATACTATATTTCTGATGGTGATGAACTGGATACTGCCACTATTTCCGGCGACACCACGATTAG
>CAMLLI010000109.1 GCA_946480685.1 uncultured Flammeovirgaceae bacterium
ACGCATGGGGCGCGATAAAGGTTTGATCGTTTATCACAATAAACCACAACGCGAATATATAGCAGCGCTGCTCGGTAAATTTTGTTCGGAGGTATATGTGTCCTGTAAAGCGAAAGAATATATACCTGCTGCGCTTAATCCTTTACCCGATCAATTTGATTTGGAGAGTCCGTTGAATGGAATCTTATCTGCTTTTGAAAAGAATAACTCCGTTGCATGGCTTACAGTACCGGTAGATATGCCCTATGTAGATGAAGTGGCACTCGCGCATCTGATCACACATCGTAATACAAATAAAATGGTTACCTGCTTTATCGATTCCGATGGAAAGCATCCAGAGCCGTTACTTGCACTATGGGAGGCAAAAGCTGCTGCACCGTTGAAAATGTACTATGAAAGCGGAGGTATAAGTCCACGTGAATTTCTGAAACAACAAGATATACTCTTGCTTCATCCGCCCGATAAACGCATCTATCAAAACATCAATACACCAGAAGAACTGGACGATTTTTTTGGCAAGTTGTAACGAGATTTACCCGTGATACGCTGCAGTGTTTTTCTTAAGCAGCGTTTTTTGAACAAGCAGGTATCAAAAGCTGAATCCCCGAATAGAATCTTACGCCCCGGTATAGGGTTGCAGTGGTAACCGGGCAAAGCAGATAGGGGAGTCGCATCAAAATGTATCTTGTCAAAGATATAGTGTATGGTAAAATGGCTTGTTGCTTGTAAAATGCTCTGCCTCAACACCAGTTCGAAATATAGAAAACTGTATCTACCGTATTTCTCCGGTATAACGTATGTAGTATAAATTGGTATTTTATATACGTATAATTTCGGTGTTGCCGCACCGGATTAAGGGATTCGAAAACGATATTGTTACAGGAAGAAATTTTTCTATACAGATTTATTACATCATCACATGTAGGATATTTTTCCACAACTTTTGTGGACGTGCGTGTTTAGTTTAGAAGAAATTTTTATTGGTAAATGAAGCCAATTGTTAAACCGCACTCTAATCGTATACACCGTGATCTGATTATTGTGCTAAGCGCAAGCCTGTTGGCTGCTATACTGTTAGTATCAGCGGCTGTGATGTTGATCGGATAAAATAAAAGGAGGCCCTAAAGCCTCCCTTTGTTTTTTTAGCATGATGTAGCTTGTGTTATGAATTGACAGCAACTGCCGGATGTGCTGATATCCATTCTTCGCCATCTTCAAATACTTCTTTTTTCCAGATCGGTACTTTTGCTTTTAGTGTATCGATAATATACTGGCAAGCTTCAAAAGAATCCTTTCGATGTGGTGTTGAAACGGCAACGGCAACAGCCACTTCACCCGGTTTCAACGTACCGATACGATGACTCACCGCCCACCCCAGCAACGGCCATCGATGCGATGCATCATCAATAATTTTTCTGATCTCTCCAACCGCCATGGTTTCGTATGCCTCATACTCCAACCATACTACATTCTTTCCATGCGCATTGTTGCGCACAGTACCTACAAAAACATTTACAGCTCCGGCATTCAGGCTCGAAGCTGTATCGATGACTTTCTGAACGTCAATTGGTTTCTCGGTGATCTTAATCATGTTCTATAAAGGTTGGTTGAACATTATCGTGAAGGACGAATGAAGTTAGCGATTTTAATAGTGAATATCAAGAAAAGCCTTCCGCGTCTTCCAGCTATGTTTAACGGTGTAACCTGTTTACGTTGTTAATTGTGAAAATTACCCTCCGCTTACGGGAGGTATCAATGCGATCTCATCGCCTTCGCCAATCACAGCAGTCTCATCAGCATAGCTGTTATTCACAGCAATGAACAATGAACGAAGCCCGGTAAGTTTAGGATATTTTTCATTCAGGGCCGAGCGCAGATCGGCTACTGTAACGCCTGTTGCCTCAATAACCATTTCCTTCCCACCGAGGATATCTTTTGTAATACCGAAAGCTCTAACCCGGAACGTATGCATGCGTTTAATTTTTTCTGATCAATTCGTCAAATATCAAACAAATTTTAAATGCTCAGTGAAAAAATCAAAACGTTTCTGCTGCATCCGGCATTTTTACGATCCGGAGTTTGTTTTTTGTTTGTATTTTGTGATCCGCTTGTAACTTTCATTGTAAACGATCCGGCACTTTGACTTTGTACGACAACCATAACAGGCCTATCAACTACCTGCGTCTGGCAGTAACCGATCGCTGTAACCTGCGCTGTTTTTACTGCATGCCGGAAGAAGGTATACATTATTTGCCCAAGAAAGAGTTGCTCTCGTTCGAGGAGATTTATCGTCTGGTGTCGTTACTGGCCGGCATGGGTATAACAAAAGTACGCCTGACCGGAGGAGAACCCTTTGTGCGCACGGACCTGATGAAACTGATCCGCTCCATCGTAGAGATACCCGGTATAAAAGATCTTCATCTTACTACCAACGGTGTACTTACTTCTACTTTTATACCCGAGTTGAAGAAGATCGGTATAGCATCTGTAAATCTTAGTCTGGATACCCTCGACAAACAGCGTTTTAAAACCATTACAAGACGCGATGAATTTGAGCCGGTAATGAAAACACTCGATCAACTGCTGAAACACGATATAGCAGTAAAGATCAATACGGTGGTAATGGATGGAAAAAATATAGATGATATAGTGCCGCTCATTGAACTTACAAAGAACAGTAATGTAGATGTTCGCTTCATCGAAGAAATGCCGTTTAATGGTGAAGGTAATCACTACCCGGTGTTAAACTGGACGTATAAAAAAATACTAAGCTATATACAGGAGCACTACCCATCTCTGCATAAAATTCCGGATCCGGATTTCTCAACGTCCTATAATTATACCGTGCCGGGATACCAGGGAAATATAGGTGTGATCGCTGCGTTTAGTCGCACGTTCTGCGGAACCTGTAATCACATTCGTGTAACAGCACAAGGCGTATTGAAAACCTGTTTGTATGATGAAGGTGTGCTGGATATAAAACAACTGCTTCGCTCGGATAAAGATGACAGCGCTGTGAAAGAGAAATTACACCACGCCTTCCGTTATCGTGCGAAAGATGGTTTTGAAGCGGAGCAAAAGCGAAACAGCAACTTGCCGGTACACGAGTCGATGTCTACCATCGGAGGATAAACGATATATTCCCTGTATTTTAAAACTGATACTTCGTTCATGGCGCGTATATATTATTTCACCTGTATAGCTTCCGATGGCTATAACGTTGTATTCTCCTGGGCCGAGTAGTATGGATACAGCGCAGTTAATTCTCATTCTTAGTTTTTTTATAATCGCCCTGGTGTATGCTTCGGTTGGTTTTGGCGGAGGATCAAGTTACCTCGCCTTGCTGGCCCAGCCTGTATTTATGTTCGCCCCGGAAGTTATCCGTCCTACAGCATTACTCTGCAACATTATCGTTGTTACCGGGGGTACTATTATTTTTTACCGCGAAGGTAAAATTGTGTGGAAAGAAGTGTGGCCGTTTTTGGTAGTGAGTATACCGGCTGCCTACCTGGGTGGTTTCTGGAAACTGGAAGATGCTATATTCTTTATGCTGCTGGGTATAACGTTATTGATCGCTTCGCTTTTGCTGTGGATTCAACCCGAAAAAATAACTGCTACATCCGGTAAGTATAATACCACCGGTATAAATATAGCTTTGGGTGGAGGCATCGGTTTTTTATCCGGACTGGTAAGTATAGGAGGCGGTATCTTTCTCTCGCCTGTGTTGCATTTTCTGCGGTGGGCCGATGCAAAAAAAATCTCAGCGCTCGCCAGTTTATTTATACTTGTAAATTCGATGAGTGGTCTCGCCGGTCAGTTTCAACACGGTCTGCCAGATCTTCAATGGCAATATATAGTGCCGTTGCTTGCAGCCGTTTTTATAGGCGGCCAACTCGGGTCGCGCATGGGCGCCCGTAAATTCAATCCCATCTATATAAAGCGTATAACGGCAGTACTTATGTTACTGGCAGCGTTTAATATCCTGAAGGACCATTGGCATTGGTAGCAACCGGTGTTTTAACAACCTTATGGATAAGCATGAACAACCCGATAGCAAAAAGAATGGCTCCGATCGTACTGACAATCCCTACCGGGATAAGATAGGCCTGATAGCTTGAAAAGGAGTCAACACCACCACTTCGGGTAAGCAACGGGATGCCTACACTGTAGAACAGGTGCGTCAGCAATCCGATGAGTGCGCCAATAGCCAGCAGGTATCCTTCCGGTGTAGAACGTTTGCTGATATAGTAGATCGTGGCTGCCAGCACGGCCACACTGGGTATGATGCTGATCAGATTTTGTAGTACGCTCAGAACAGTGTCCAACAATTCCATAGAGAAATAATTTGATTGATGGTGCAAAGTAAAGATTCATTCGCGAGTATCCGCAATCCTTCCTATTTTGCACGACTAAAAATTAAAGCAGGTAAGCTTTCATCAGGTATTCAGTAAAGCCAGTCCTGCAGATAAAGTCTTAATCAACGCATGAAAAAAATCAAATTCACTGAACAGGTACTTCCGCACCTGGTAGCTGTTGGCGTGTTCCTGGTTATTACGGTGTTCTTTTTTAATCCTGTATTCTTTGATAACAAAACCATCAGTCAATACGATATCCAGCAGTGGGAGGGATCATCGAAAGCACTGCGCGATTATCGCGACAAGACAGGCGATGAAGGTCTCTGGGCCGATGCCATGTTCAGCGGCATGCCGGCTTACCTGGTAAATACACATTGGAGCAACGGGCCGGTAAGTTTTCTGAAGCGTGCATTGTCACTGTCACTGCCACATCCTATAGCAAATATTTTTCTTGCCTTTATCAGCTACTATATTTTGTTGCTGGCATTTCGGGTGCGGCCATACCTGGCGATAGCCGGAGCGGTTGCTTTCGGACTTTCATCCTATATGATCATCGGTTTTGGTGCAGGTCATAATGCCCGTATCGGTGCCATTGCATTTATGCCGCTGGTAATGGCCGGTATACACCTTGCTTTTTCACGCAAGTGGATTTTAGGGTTTGGTGTAACTACAGCCGGTCTTGCATTACACCTGAAAGAAAATCACTTACAGATAACATACTATCTGCTGTTTATTGTATTGGTATACGGACTTATACAGCTGATAAACTTTGTGAAGGAGAATCGCGTGGCGGAATTCTTCAAAACAACTGGTATACTCGTGGTAGCCGCGGTGATCGCTGCCGGTTCATTTATAGGACCGATGTGGGCTGTTACAGAATATAGTCAATACTCGATTCGCGGGGAAACGCAGTTGGTTTCAGGCGAGCGCAAAGAGGGACAAAGCGGTTTGGATAAATCGTATGCCTTTCGCTATAGCTATGGTATATGGGAACCGATGACGTTGCTCGTACCAAATTTTTATGGTGGACTCAGTTCCAATTACCTCGTACAAGATCCGAACAGTGAAGTATATAAAGCATTGTCGCGTTCAGGCGATGAGCAGATGGCCAATCAACTCGCGCAATATAGTTCAGCCTACTGGGGTATAAATCCATTGAATGCTCCATACTATGGTGGCGCTATCATTTTCTTCCTGTTTGTATTGGGCATCGCTTTCGCGGATCGTAAATATGTTTGGTGGCTGATACCGGTAATTATATTCGGAATTATGGCGAGCTGGGGCGACAGTGCCCGATGGTTTAATTACTTCCTGTTCGATTACCTGCCCGGCTACAATAAATTCAGATCGGTAACATTCCTCATGATTCTGCCGCTCTTTGCATTCCCGTTGCTGGGTATGCTGGGACTGGAAAAATTATTCACCACAGGTGTTGATAAAGATGCCCGCAAGAAATTGCTGATCGTGCTGGGCGCAACGGGTGGGCTGTGCGTTTTGTTGTTCCTCTTCGGTAGTATGATGAGTTTCATGTCAGCCCAGGAGAGTCAGCTGCCATCCTGGTTTACCAGTGCACTGGCTGACGACCGCAAGAGCTTGTTCCGCAGCGATGTGTTCCGCTCGCTCGCATTCATAGTAGCTGCATTTGTCGTGATATACTTTGAAGTATGGAAGAAAATATCACCGGTTGCATTCTATGCTTTCCTTATTATCATGATCACACTCGATCTGGCTATTGTTGACAAGCGCTACTTCGGGAAAGATAAATATCAGCGCAAGCGCGAGAACACCATGTTCGCCGTGAATGCTGCCGACCAGGAGATTCTGAAAGATAAATCGCATTACAGGGTATATAATCTTCAGGGTACATTTGAAGAAGCACGTACATCATACTTCCATAATTCTATTGGCGGATACCACGGTGTGAAGATGAGACGCTACCAGGATTTGTATGACACTTGTCTCTTCCGCGAAACGAACGAATTTATTCAGGATGTTCAAAGCGGCAAAGCCGATTTCTCGAAGTACGGAGTCATGAATATGCTCAACGTGAAATATATAGTGTTCGGTTCGGAGCGTAACAACATTATACCCAACCCCGCGGCTAATGGCAACGGATGGTTTGTGAGTGAAGTGATCACGGTAAATTCACCAACGGAAGAAGTGTTGAAAACATGTGACATCAACACACGCACTACAGCGGTTGTAGATGGATCACGCTTTAAAGTAGAACCGGTACAGGCCGATACCACGGCATCACTCACGCTGGTAGATCGTAATCCGAATTATCAGAAGTATGAAAGTCAGTCGCAGGCAAACGGCTTGGCTGTGTTCTCGGAAATATACTATCCGAAAGGCTGGAAGGCCTTTGTCGATGGTAAAGAAACCGACATCATCTGTGCCGACTATGTATTGCGTGCCGTACAAGTGCCGGCCGGTAAACACGTTGTTGAATTCAAGTTTGAACCGGCTGCATATTATACCGGTAATAAAATTACCATGATCTCTTCCTGGCTTATGCTTGTAGCCTTGCTGGGAAGTGTTGTGTGGAGCGTACGCAAGGAAGAAGCGTAATATATACTATACATTGATATTTGAAAGAAGCTGCTTTGTTACGAGGCAGCTTCTTTCTTTTTAAAGAAATCTTCAATAGAAATAATGATAAACAAAAATGCCAGGCGTTACCCTGGCATTTTTTATACTATATGATATCTGGTTATAGCGGGCGATTTGTTATCCGAGATTTTCCAGTACATCCATTACTTCACGTACGGCTTTGCGGCTTGATTCCAGCAAGACACGTTCTTCAGAGTTAAGATCGAGTTCAATTACTCTTTCAATTCCATTTTTACCCAGTATAACTGGTACACCAAGGTAGCAGTCTTTTATACCATACTCGCCATCCAAACGTATACATACCGGGAACACTCTGCGCTGATCTTTTACAATGGCTTCTACCATTTGTGCTGCGGCAGAACCCGGAGCATACCATGCCGATGTGCCCATGAGTTTTACCAGCTCACCGCCACCTACTTTGGTGCGCTCGAGTATAGCATTCAGTTTATCTTTATCGATCAGTTCAGTTACCGGTATACCGGCTACGGTAGTATAACGTGGCAGTGGCACCATGGTATCTCCATGACCACCGAGCAACATAGCCTGTATATCTTTCGGAGATACATTCAATGCTTCTGCCAGGAACGCGCGATAGCGTGCTGTATCCAATATACCGGCCATACCAAAAACTTTGGTGCGTGGTAATTTAGATGTTAAATGAGCCTGGTAGGTCATAACATCCAACGGGTTTGATACAACAATAATGATCGCGTTGGGCGAGTACTTGATGATATTTTCTGTTACCGACTTCACGATGCCAGCGTTGGTTCCGATAAGATCATCGCGGCTCATGCCTGGCTTACGCGGAAGTCCGGAAGTAATAACAACAACATCCGAGTTCGCAGACTTTGAATAATCATTGGTAGCACCGATGGTACGGGTGTCGTATAGATCGATCGGAGCTTTTTGCCAGATGTCAAGAGATTTACCTTCTGCAAGACCTTCTTTAATATCAACGAGCACTATTTCGTTGGCTACTTCGCGATAGGCCAGTACATCGGCACATGTAGCGCCTACATTACCAGCGCCCACTACAGTTACTTTCATAAGAATAATGATTTATGGGTTTGAATATTGACCTCAGCGGACTCACTGAATGATAATTGAACACACAGTATAACGTTGAAAATCTGCACCTTTTTACATCAGGCAGGAATATAGTTCTGGCCTGCCATGACACCAATTTAGGATACTACCCGTCAAAAAAAAATGTTATTACAGAAAATGTGGATATAGGGTAAAGATCACAACCTCGCGAGTGTGATCGGTAATTTTAAAACGGTTATCAATGCGATAGCCGGCAACCCATATAATTTCTCCCTGCGACTCCAGCACCGTAACGGACTCCTTGTCTGTGCGTGAGAGCTTTAGATCAATGAGGAAGTCACTTACCTTCTTGCGATTACGCATGCCCAACGGGTAAAAAGCATCGCCCGCTTTCCAGGTGCGCCATGTTAACGGAAAGTTTATATGGGCAACATCCAGCGTAGCCTGGTTGGGTGCTGCTGACTTCTGAAAGGTTGTCGACCGGCTGATCTCCATTCGCCATGCACCAAGTTGTGCTTCCGACTGATCTGCTCCTATAGTTATATCATGCAAGGCTATACTATGCGGAGTGATAAGCAACAGGTCGCGATCTATAACAAGTTGATGCGTGGAAGAAAAAAAACGTTTACCCGGTTGCCCGGACAGCGATCTCACAACATCAACACAGGTATCGTAATTAAAGCCGAATGTCTTAATGAATTTCCAGAGAACGGATGCTTCCTGTGGCAGACCTGTAAAGTATCTTTTTTGGATCGTTATCTTGTCGTGAGCGGTTATAGTATATTTTCTTTTCCAGTCGTCAAAACCTTCCTGCATCCAGTTTACTTCTGCTGTCGATTTTGCAAAGCCACGTTGCACGGTACTCTCAAGTGACGGGTTGATTTCTTTCAATACAGGAATAACCTGGTGTCGGATGAAGTTGCGTTGATAATCATCAGTCTGGTTGCTCACATCATCGCGCCAGGTAAGGTTGTGTTCTTTTGCATACTG
>CAMLLI010000110.1 GCA_946480685.1 uncultured Flammeovirgaceae bacterium
ATTGGTAATTCGTCCTTCCTATACGTTGGGTGGTACCGGTGGAGCTTTCGTAAACGACCCGGCAGAGTTTGATGAAGCGTTGAATCGCGGCTTGCATGCATCGCCTATACATGAGGTGTTGGTAGAGCAAAGTATTATGGGCTGGAAAGAATACGAGCTCGAGTTGCTGCGCGACAGCATGGGGAACGTAATTATTATCTGTTCGATCGAGAACTTCGATCCGATGGGTATACATACCGGAGACTCGATCACGGTTGCTCCTGCTATGACGCTGCCGGATACAGTATACCAGCGCATGCGCGACCTCGCTATTAAAATGATGAATGGTATAGGGCAGTTTGCCGGTGGTTGCAACGTACAATTCTCGCTTGATCCGAATAATGACGAGAACATTATCGGTATAGAAATTAACCCGCGCGTGTCACGATCTTCAGCGCTGGCATCAAAAGCAACGGGTTATCCAATTGCAAAGATTGCTGCCAAACTTGCTATCGGGTATAATCTGGATGAATTAAAGAACGCCATCACTGGTACAACTACAGCGTACTTCGAACCCGCTATAGATTATGTGATCGTAAAAATACCACGCTGGAATTTCGATAAATTCCACGGTGCAGATCGCAGACTTGGTTTACAGATGAAGTCCGTAGGCGAAGCGATGGGTATCGGAAGAAATTTCCAGGAAGCATTACAGAAAGCTTGTCAGTCACTCGAGATCAGAAGAAATGGTTTAGGTGCTGATGGCAAGTCGCTGCAGAAGCAAGACGAAATTCTGTATAGCCTGGAGCATCCATCCTGGAACCGTATATTCCATATATACGATGCACTGAAGCTTGGCATACCAATGAAGACAGTGCAGAAACTTACCCGGATCGATCGCTGGTTCCTCAAACAAATTGAAGAACTCATCGAACTGGAAAAAGAAATTGAGAAATATACCATTGATGATATACCGGCAACACTGATTCGTACTGCGAAAGAGAAAGGATATGCAGATCGCCAGATCGCGCACTTACTCGACTGCTACGAAAGTGATGTATACAAGAAGCGCACAGACCTCGGTATAAAGCGAGTATATAAACTGGTTGATACCTGCGCGGCTGAGTTCGAAGCAAAGACGCCTTACTACTACTCTACATTTGATACCGAGAACGAATCCACTGTATCGAATAAAAAGAAAGTTGTCGTGTTAGGTTCTGGTCCGAACCGTATCGGACAAGGTATAGAGTTCGATTACTCTTGCGTGCACGGTGTACTGGCCGCAAAAGAGTGTGGTTATGAAACCATCATGATCAACTGTAACCCGGAAACTGTTTCAACAGACTTCGATATAGCTGATAAACTATATTTCGAGCCTGTATTCTGGGAGCATATCTACGACATCATTCAGCATGAAAAACCGGAAGGTGTTATCGTGCAGCTCGGGGGACAAACCGCACTGAAGCTTGCTGAGAAGCTCGACAAATATGGTATTAAAATTATCGGTACATCGTTCGAAGCGCTTGATCTTGCGGAAGATCGCGGTCGCTTCTCTTCGTTGCTGAAAGAATTAGGTATACCTTATCCAGAGTTCGGTGTAGCGAAGAATGCAGACGAGGCACTCGAGGTTTGCAAAACCATAGGCTTCCCGTTGCTGGTGCGTCCTTCGTATGTATTGGGTGGACAGAGTATGAAGATCGTGATCAACGAGCAGGAGCTTGAACATCACATCCTCGATATCTGGAAACACTTGCCGGACAACAAAGTATTGCTTGATCACTTCCTCGATGGCGCCATCGAAGCTGAAGCGGATGCAATATGCGATGGTGAAAATGTATACATCATCGGTATCATGCAGCATATTGAGCCTGCCGGTATACACTCGGGTGACTCGTACGCTGTGCTTCCTCCATACAACCTGGGAGACCTGGTAGTAAAACAGATTGAGCACTACACCAACAAGATTGCAGTTGCATTAAAGACTGTCGGACTGATCAACATTCAGTTCGCTATCAAGAACGATAAAGTATATATCATCGAAGCAAACCCGCGCGCATCCAGAACGGTACCGTTCATTTGCAAGGCATACGATGAACCGTATGTGAACTATGCAACGAAAGTAATGCTCGGTGAAAAGAAAGTAACGGACTTCACCTTTAACCCGACACGCAAAGGATACGCGATTAAAGAGCCGGTGTTCTCCTTCCATAAGTTCCCTGAAGTGAATAAGGAGCTTGGTCCTGAAATGAAATCAACCGGCGAAGCGATCTACTTCATCGATGATCTCATGGACGACTACTTCATGAAGATTTACTCGGAGCGGAATTTGTATTTGAGTAGATAATCACTAAGAATAATTATAGCCCCGGAAATTTTTCCGGGGCTTTTTTATGTACTTTCAGGAATCGAATGGAATGACAAAGGAGGAAGGAGAAGCTCTGCGTAACAAAATCAAGAAAGGCCTGAAGATTTCACACCAGCGACTGGTCGAGAAAACGAAGAAGGAAGATGGCAGTCTCGTTTTTTCAAAAGATGGAAAAATTATTCGCGTAAAGCACGTGATTTAAAATAAGCCGGATCCCTGGCCGACTATATGGTCAAAATCACATTCTCAACGTGAATTGCTAATTACCCGCGAACCTCTACCTTTGTATTCCTGTTTAGGCTCTTAAACGAAGCAATTATGTTAAAATTTCTTCTCATACTCGGTCTTATCGTTTACGTCTTCTACAAGATCGGTTCTTTCTTTTTCCGCGCAGGTGCTGCAGCGCAGGAGCTTAAGGGCTATAAACAGCAGCAACAACGGAAAACTCCTCAACCGAAGAAAAGCAAGGTAAACGGAGGCGAGTACGTTGATTATGAGGAAGTGAAATAAGCCACTGTTCTCAATATTTTCTTTTTTTAATCTTCCGATAAAATTTTTTGCCCCATTCAAGTGACCAAGGCTATGAAAGTTCATTTCTATAAATACCAGGCTACCGGTAATGATTTCGTGGTGATGGATAACCGTGATGGTAAACTGTCGCTCACCAAAGAACAGATTGAAAAGATCTGCGACCGGAGATTTGGTGTTGGTGCTGATGGACTGATGCTTATTGAAAAACACGCGTCACTTAATTTCAATGTTGAATACTATAACAGCGATGGCTCTCAAAGTCTGTGTGGCAACGGCAGTCGCGCTGCAGTACATTTCGCTTCGAAGTTAGGACTTGTAAATGGCAAGTCTACTTTCAATGCGTATGACGGTGCGCATTCGGCAGAGTTGTTATCAACTGGTATCATTCGTCTGAAAATGAATGATGTGGCAGAAGTAAAAACCATTGGCAACGACTATTTTTTAAACACAGGTTCACCACACTATATACGCTTTGTGGATAATGTGCACGAGTATCCGGTGGTGGAGGAAGGAAGAAAGATCCGCTATAGTGAAGCGTTCAAACCCGGAGGTACGAATGTGAACTTTGTGGAGAAGCTTTCAGATAACACGATCTATGTTCGTACGTACGAGCGTGGTGTGGAAGATGAAACGCTGTCGTGCGGCACAGGCGTAACAGCCGCGGCCATTGCTACGTCATTGAAAGGATATACTTCACCTGTGAACATAAAAGTAAAGGGAGGCGACCTCTTGGTTGAATTTAAATCCGGCCAGTCCGGCACGTTCACGGAAATTTTTCTCGTTGGTCCTGCCAAAATGGTCTTTGAAGGCGACTTGGAACTGTAATTGTTCTCCCCGAAATCTCAAAAAACAAATTAACTTTAAGCCCCTTTTGGGGAGATTAAGAGTTTTTGTCATCTGTGTGTGGGATGTACCTGCCAGATTGCAACGGCACTTAATGGATAACAGACTTACACTATGCTGAAACTCATTGCTAAATTATTCGGAACAAAATCGGAGAAGGACATCAAGCGCATCATGCCGTTGGTTGAACAGACGAAGCAGGAAGGCGAAAAACTGAATTCTGTAAGCCACGATGAACTTCGTAACGAAACAAAAAAAATCCAGGAGTTCATCAACAGCGAACTCAAAGGTATAGATGATCAGTTAGCGGCTCTCCATAAAAAGATAGCGGACAATCCGGAGCTTGAGATAAATGATAAAGATGCCATCTTCCAGGAGATCGATAAGATTGAACTGAATCGTAATAAAGAGCTTGAGAAAGTATTGCTGAAAGTACTTCCAAAAGCTTTTGCCATTGTGCGTGAAACAGCCAGACGCTTCAAGGAAAATGAGTACCTCGAAGTATCGGCTCAGGACTTTGATCGCCAGTTTTCAGTAGGTCGCGAAAACATCAAGATCGAAGGTGACAAAGCGAGATGGTATAACAAGTGGATGGCTGCCGGAAACATGATCACCTGGGATATGGTGCATTATGATGTGCAGATCATTGGTGGTATAGTATTACACGAAGGTAAAATTGCCGAGATGGCAACGGGTGAAGGTAAAACACTCGTAGCAACTTTACCGGCCTTCCTCAATGCACTGGCTAAACGCGGTGTACACATTGTAACGGTTAACAACTACCTGGCCACACGCGATAGCGAATGGATGGCCCCTATATTTCAGTTTCATGGTATAAGTATAGATTGTATCGATAAGCACGAGCCTAACTCCAACGCTCGCAGAAATGCTTACCGTGCTGATATAACTTACGGAACCAACAACGAATTTGGTTTCGATTACCTGCGTGATAACATGGCGCGCGAGCCAGAAGAACTCGTGCAGCGCGCACATCACTATGCTATGGTGGATGAAGTTGACTCCGTGTTGATTGATGAAGCCCGTACTCCGTTGATCATTTCTGGCCCTGTACCACGTGGCGATCAGCATGAATTTTACGATCTGAAACCTCGCATCTATAAACTGGTAGAAGCGCAAAAAAAATTAGTGAATGATTACCTGACTACAGCTAAAAAACAAATTGCAGAAGGTAATGAGAAAGATGGCGGACTTTCGCTTTTCCGCGCGCACCGCGCGATGCCGAAGTATAAACCACTGATTAAATTCCTGAGTGAGCCTGGCTCAAAGGCTGTACTTCAAAAAACAGAGAATTATTATCTGCAGGATAACAAACGCAACATGCCGGAGGCCGACAAGCCTTTGTATTTTGTGATTGATGAAAAAGATAACAGCGTTGAACTGACAGAGAAAGGTATAGACCTGATTACCGGTGAAGGCGAAGATCATAACTTCTTTATACTTCCGGAGATCGGCACTGAACTCAATAAACTCGAACGCGATACAACACTCGAAGATGCAGACAAACTTCATAAGAAAGAAGAACTCATCCGCGACTACCAGGTAAAATCGCAACGTATTCACAGCGTTAACCAGCTTCTCAAAGCATATACTCTTTTTGAAAAAGATACCGAGTATATTATTGTTGATGGCAAAGTAAAGATCGTTGACGAGCAGACTGGTCGAGTGCTGGACGGAAGACGTTATTCAGATGGTCTGCACCAGGCTATAGAAGCTAAAGAAAATGTAAAAGTAGAAGACGCAACACAGACGTATGCTACTATTACGCTGCAGAACTATTTCCGCATGTACCACAAACTCGCAGGTATGACGGGTACTGCAGAAACAGAAGCTGGCGAATTGTGGGATATATATAAACTTGATGTTGTTGTTATACCTACGAACAAGCAAGCCGTTCGTAAAGACTATGACGACCTGGTATATAAAACCATGCGCGAGAAATTCAACGCGGTAATTGACGAGGTTGTGAAACTTACCGGTGAAGGTCGCCCGGTGCTGGTGGGTACTACATCGGTAGAGATATCTGAAGTAGTAAGCCGCATGTTGCAAATGCGCAAGATCAAGCACCAGGTATTGAACGCGAAGCAACACCAGCGCGAAGCAGAAATTGTTGCTGAAGCTGGTAAGCCAGGTACGGTAACGATCGCTACCAACATGGCCGGTCGTGGTACCGATATTAAGTTGACGCCTGAATCAAGAGCTGCAGGTGGTCTTGCGATCATTGGTACGGAACGTCACGAATCAAGACGTGTAGACCGTCAGTTGCGTGGTCGTTCAGGGCGTCAGGGTGATCCGGGTACATCTCAGTTCTACGTATCACTGGAAGATAACCTGATGCGTTTGTTCATGCCGGAGCGTATCGCCCGTATCATGGATAAACTTGGCTTGAAAGAAGGTGAAGAGATTCAGCACTCCATGGTGACAAGCTCTATTGAGCGTGCACAGAAAAAAGTAGAAGAGAATAACTTTGGTATACGGAAGCGTCTGCTCGAGTACGATAACGTAATGAACTCGCAGCGCGAAGTAATTTACAAGCGCAGAAGAAATGCGTTGTTCGGTGAGCGCTTAGAGCTGGATATACTCACCATGCTGAATGATACGTGCGAAGACATGGTAATCAACGCCAAGAATGGTAATGATTATGAAAGTCTGCGCCTCAATGCACTGAGTATATTAGGTCTTGATTACGATATCTCGAGAGAGACGTTTGAGAAACTGGATCAAAATAAACTTGCTGACGATCTATACCACAAGGCACTCGAGCATTACCACAGAAAGAATAAAGCTATAGCCGAGAAGGCTTTGCCAGTGGTTCGCGAGATTTCCAAGTCACGTGGCGCTACGGTTGAAAATATACTTGTTCCGTTCAGCGATGGACAGAAGCAGATTGGTGTAGCTGCAGCATTACAGAAATGCGTAGAGACGAACAATGCCGAATTGGTGAAGTCGATGGAGAAGATGATTACGCTTGCCATCATCGATCAACTCTGGAAAGAACACTTGCGTGAGATGGACGACCTGAAACAGTCTGTTCAGAACGCTGTGTACGAACAGAAAGATCCGCTGTTGATCTACAAGTTTGAAGGCTTTGAATTGTTCAAGCGTTTCATCGCGAAAGTGAATGAAGACACAATCTCCTTCCTGTTGAAGGCAGATATACCGGTGCAGGAAGCAGATGATGTTCAGGAAGCGCGTGCTACACGTTCACGTGTACGATTGAATGAGCAGAAAGAAGAATCGAGATCACTGCTTAGCGGTGGTGGTGGTAGCGGTAGCAGTAATAGCAGCAGTGGTGGAGGAAGTCCGCAGCAACCACAGCCGAACAGACCTCCGCAGGAGAAAGTAATGCCGGTGAAGTCTGAGAAGATCGCTAACCGTAATGATAAGGTAAATGTACAATATCCGGATGGTCGCGTGCTTCGTGATGTTAAATACAAGAAGGTTGAAGATGATATCATCAACAACCGTTGCGTTATAATTGACTAGTATAAAGTATATACCATGGAAGGCCTAAAGCAAATACTATATATACTTTCCACAATTGCTCTTTTGGAAAGCTGTGCTACGACTCAAAAGACGAGCACAGCTTCCCAGGGAGGAAAGTATTCGGAGGATTTATCTGTGTTGCGTCCTAAAGTGGAGGCGCCTGTTGAAACGTCAACCGCTACAACGCAGACAGATAATACAAAACCCACGACACAGTTTGTTGAGCCTAAGTTAGCCGTAACTCAAAAACTCGATGGTGTACTCGACAGCATCGATCATATTAACCTAAACCGCAGATTTGTGGAAGGGTATACCATACAGGTTTACTCCGGCAGACGCGAGGAAGCGCTTAGTGTTAAAAAACAGATTGCAACATCACTTCCAGGATTAAATACAGAGATCCAGTTTACCGAGCCTATATTTCGCGTGAAAGTCGGCAAATACTATAGCCGCATGGATGCACAGGAGGATTACGCCTCTGTAAAACGCTACTTCCCGGCAGCTATTCTTATTCCGGAGAAGATTGTGATTCAGTAAGGTGATATACATCCCTGCTGCCTTTCGGAAAGGTATAATAACTTGTATTTTTGAACTGAATCAACATAAACAGATTCATCGAATCGTTATTTTGTTATGATAGAAACTCAAAAAACAACAGGAGCCGAAGTCTGGTTTGATGAGTTTATTGCTGCACTAAGAGCCCACCAGGTGCAGCTGGAGACGAATACGGCCAATGCTGAACTCAAAAAATTCTACGAGACTATATTTAGCGGCAATGCCGATGAACTCGCTCATTTAGGTAAAGCCAGCGCTCAGAAACATTTTGTGCCACGCATTATTCTTGACTATCTGAATATGATTGCCTCGAGTTATCCACGAAAGCTGGCGTTTGACTTTAACGATTCAGAAGTGCTGGTGTGGGCCGAAATAAATGATAATGACGAACTGCTCGAAAAAGCTTTACTCAAAGCAGAGGCATTCATCAATTCAAAATATCACAACTATGGATTTGATATGGAAACAACCATAGTAGAAGCAAGTGATACGTTGGCTGTGCCGAATCACTATACATTGTATAAATCCTGAGATACTAATTATACCCCGTTGGCTAAATACGAAGAACACCTGTTGCAGGCTGAGCGTAATTTACGTTTTCTGGCAACCATCAATAATTCTATTGACGATTGCCACGATTGGCAGGTTACGGTTTTATACCGCGCTGCACCTGGTAAATGCTCATCTGTCAAAATACGGTCTGCAATACAGAAAGCATAGAGATGTAAACTTTGCGCTTAATTTCGTTAATCAAAGTTCTCCAGCCCGGTTGCCGGAAGATCAGTATATATCTTATACAGCCTTGCAATCGCTATCACGAAGAAGCCGGTACCTCGTAAATGAAAAAGATCAAAAGCTTGCAGCCGACCAGGCATTTCTTACCTACGATAAGCACCTGGCCCAGGCACTTCGCCACCTGAATATACTACTGGAGTATTTTGCAAGGGTGTATAAAAATTGAGCTGAAGGGCATGCTGTGAAGTGTTCTGAGCTGAAGCCAAACGAGTTGAAGTACTTCAAAAAAGTGTAATTCAGCGATGGAATTGTAAAAATCTGTCCTCACGCACGCAGGTTCGGTTTTTGACAGTATTTTTGTCAAACCATTTTTTAAGCTTGAAAACGTTTAAGAGGATACTTTTTTACACCGCGCTGACACTGGCCGTCATATTTGTGTCGCTGGTGGTATCCGTGTTCCTGTTCAAAGACAAGATCATCAACCAGTT
>CAMLLI010000111.1 GCA_946480685.1 uncultured Flammeovirgaceae bacterium
GTGTAAGTGCCGCAATTCGTTTTTCGTAGCTCAATACGTTCGCTGCATCGCTTCCGTACTCAATGCTTTGAATAAGCTGACGTGCCCAGAAGTTGTTGTCTTTGATATTTACTTCGTACTGTTGCTTCCAGGTTTCTTTTACTTTATTCAGGTCTGCTTCTGTAGGGCCGGTCGTTTTGATTTTGTCGATCTCGGCATGTGCTGCTGCAATCAGCTTGTCTACATTTTCAGGTCCGCAGGGGAAGCTCGCTCCGATCGCGAAATTGTTATACGGGAATTTATTCAGGCTTCCGAACATGCCGCCACCGTATACACCACTTAAGTCTTCACGCAGCGACTCGATTAACTTGATGTTCAATACTTCGATCATCGCAGAAAGTTTTAGCTGCTCACTATCCGAATAAGGAGCTTGTCCATTCCAGAACATGCGAATGAAACTCTTGGGCTCCGTTCCTTTACGCACTTCTTTTTTCAGTGGTCCTTGCACCGGGCGCAGACCTACATCTTTGAAGTTGGAAGTCTTTCCGCTTGCCGGCAGACTGCCAATATAGCTTGCTATAAGCGGTTTGATTTTCGCGAGATCAAATGCACCTACAATTACAAACGTAAAGCCTGTTGCATCGCCAAAGCGTTCTTTATATATATCCAGTGCACGTTGTTCATTGATGCTGGCAAATATCTCTGCCTTCGGAACGCGTGGCGCCCACGGCTGATTTTTATAGAGTATGCGGAATATAGAATCCTGGAAAGTATACTGCGGATCGGCTGTCATGTTCTGATACATTGCCTGCTGTTTGGTGATGAACGATTGAAAGAGCTCGTCATCCTTGCGCGGCTTCGTAAAGTATAGATGTGCCAGCTGAAGAAGTGTTTCAATATCAGCTGCGCTGGATTGTCCATTCAAGGTTTCAGATATAGCACCGATGCGTGGCGATATATTCGCTGTTTTACCGGCCAGTACTTTACGAAGATCAACCGGTGAGAACTGATCAATACCCATTTGCGAAACAACTGCTGAAGCAAACTCGGCATTACTGCGCTCGCTCGGGTTGTATAAGTATTGACCACCGAAACGTGAAGCTGCAAACACAACCTGATCGTTCTTGAAATCAGTAGGTTTCAGAATAACTTTTACATGATTGCTAAGTGTGAGTTCGGTTGTGCCCAGTACTTTATTTTCTTTTTCAGAAGTGATCTTGCCGGGAGCGGGTGCTTTCTCCATCAACGCTGTGGCTACTGCTTTTTCCTCGTACGCTTTTACTTCTTGTTTACCGGCAGCTTCCGTCAGCGTCAGCAATTCAGTATTCGTAGGTATAGCGAATGCGGCTTTGTCAGGTCCGGTAAGTACAATCAGTTTGTTGGCATTGGTAGCGGGTATCGTCTTGGCAGCATACTGATTTACTTCTTCCAGCGATATTGTGTTCAGGTAATCCTGGTAGTAGCTGTATTCTGTTTCAATACCGGGTATCGGTTCTTTCTCAAGAAAGTTGTTGATATACTCCTGAACGAAATTTTCTGATTCAGTTTTGTCACGTTCGTTATAGGCGCGTTCCATGCCTTTCATCATGGTCTTCTTGGTGCGATCCAGCTCCGCTGCTGTGAAGCCAAATTTGCGCGCTCGTTCATTCTCAAGAATGATAGCATTCAATGCAGGTTCAACACCGCCTTTACCCAATACAGCATACGATGCATACGCTTCATAACCACGCACAAAGCCGCTGAGGCTGCTGCCTCCAAAGATAAAGGGTGGGTTGGCAGACTGTGTAAGCTCTTGCATACGCTGGCTTAGCATGCTGGTAAATAAGTTTCTCACCATATAGGCACGGTAATCACCTACCGTAATTTCAGGCGTAGACTTTTGTGTAGCATAGTATATCTGTACTACGTGGTTGGTTGCTTCTTTATCGGTAGCTACAGCCGCTTCAGATTTTTGTCGTGCGGGCACGGGAGGTTCAACGCGTGCACGCTCCTTCGATGGGTTCTTGATCTTTTCAAAATGTGTTTTGATATACTTCTCAGCTTCGGCAACTTCAATATCACCAACAACAACCACTGCCATCAGGTCTGGACGATACCAGTCTTTGTAGAAGCGTTTGATAACATCATGTTTGAATCCTTTCAGGATATCATCTTTACCGATTGGCAAGCGCTCAGCATATTTAGAGCCTTCCAGGAGTTTAGGCAGATATACTTTCTGCATACGCTCCTGTGCACCTTTACCCAGACGTGATTCTTCCAATACTACACCACGTTCTTTGTCGATTTCGGCATTATCAAATGCTACGGTGCTGGCCCAGTCTTCAAGTATCTGAAAGCCTTTGTCTATATTTTCTTTTTTCTCGGTAGGAATCGGGAGTATATATACCGTTTCATCAAAACTTGTATAAGCGTTAAGGTCAGCGCCAAACTCTACACCTATCGATTGAAGGAATGATACCAGATCATTCTTCTTGAAGTTCTTGGAACCATTAAAGGCCATGTGCTCGGTAAAGTGAGCGAGCCCCTGCTGATCGTCATCTTCGAGTATAGATCCGGCATTTACGACTAATCGAAGTTCTACTTTTCTTTCAGGCTTCAGATTCTTGCGTATATAGTAGGTAAGTCCGTTACTAAGCTTGCCGATCTTTACATTCGGATCTACTGGTATTTTCTGGGCAAGTTTATCCTGTTCATACAGAATATTTACGAGCAGAACCAGCAACAAAAAAAGCGGGAGGGTTTTATAATGCGGTTTTGGTTTTAAATGCAACATGTGGAATTATTATAATTGATTAATGAGTATTGTAGAGGAATCTTAAAATCTTTTAATCTTGAAATCTTTCAATTTTAAAATCTTCCAATCTTTCTTAAAAAGCAAATGTGTCGTGATCGGAACATGACATTAACTATATAGTATATATCGATCAACTATATCAATGCCATTTGGACCGGATCAGGTTAAGCATTTCGCCATGAACAAAATTGTTGCCGGCACAAAGCTCACCGCCAAAAACAAAATTGTTGCCGCCTTTGAAGTCGGTTACTTTACCCCCGGCCTGCTGCACGATAAATGTACCGGCTGCTACATCCCATGCGTTGAGATTATACTCAAAGAATCCTTCAAGTCTTCCGCATGCCACGTAAGCCAGGTCGATTGCAGCACTGCCCAGTCTTCGTATACCATGCGACTTCTCCAAAAACTCTTTGATGATATCCAGGTATACATCTTTCTTTTCAGAATGATAGTATGGGAAACCAGTAGCCAGCAGACTTTCATTTAACGTGGGCACAGCAGATACTTTAATTACTTTGTCATTGCAATATGCCGGCCCGCCTTCGATAGCGTGAAAACATTCTTTGCGAATGATATGGTATACATCACCAAGAACAGTCTGGTTGTTGCGCGTAAGGCCGATGCTGATAGCAAAGATGGGAAGCCCATGCAGAAAATTTGTAGTGCCATCCAGCGGATCGATTACCCAGTTATACTCGCTGTTCTTAGATTGTTCAACCGTTCCTTCTTCGGTAATGAAACCTGCCTGCGGAAATATTTTTGAAAGTGCAGCAACTAATCTGCGCTCTGCTTCTTTATCTACATAAGACACCAGGTTGTTGAAACTTGTCTTCTGTTCAATTCGCGTAAGATCAAAATCAGCTCCTTCTTTCCGAATAAATTCTCCGACTTCTTCACAAATAGAGATGACATCCCGTTGAATGCTTTCGAGGTTTATCGCATGCATGGTTGTTTGAGTTTAAGATGGTGAATATAAGGATGGATCGCGAAATATACTTTCCGGCTATGGATATTAATTTCCGGTAACAAAAAGTTATAGATGCTTCACAATACGTAAAGCGGTTGTCATGCAGATAGCTAATACGTATTGCGTTACTAGCTTTATTTGCCTGCTACAACAATTACAATTTCGCCCTTTACTTCCTTCGCCTGGAAGTGTGTCAGGATTTCGTCAATAGTACCGTTCACGGTCTCTTCAAACATTTTCGTGAGCTCGCGCGATACAGATGCTTTCCGCTCTGCACCGAGATACTCTTTGAATTGCTCCAGTGTTTTTACCAATCGGTAGGGTGACTCATAAAAGATCATGGTGCGCTCTTCTTCAGCGAGTTGCTTTAATAAAGTCTGTCTTCCTTTTTTCTGCGGAAGAAATCCTTCGAACACAAAACGATCTGATGGTAATCCTGATTTTACCAATGCCGGTACAAATGCCGTTGGCCCGGGTAAACATTCAACTTTTAAATTGGCTTGCAGTGCAGCGCGTATGATCAGAAAGCCGGGATCAGAAATGCCTGGTGTACCTGCATCAGACACAAGCGCCATCACTTCACCTTTCTCCATGCGCTCAATGAGACTCGCCAGAATTTTATGCTCATTGAAATTATGAAAACTCTGCAAGGGCTTGCTGATGGTATAATGCTTCAGCAGAAAACCCGATGTGCGTGTATCTTCCGCGAGGATCACGTCAACCGACTTGAGGACTTCCAGTGCGCGCAGTGTGATGTCGGCCAGATTACCGATGGGAGTAGGTACAATATATAGCGATGGTGAAGACATGATAATTAATATAGGCCCGGCTATACCGGGCCTGTAGTTCTATGGATCTGTAAATATATAGTGCAGGTTTAAAAGACTAAGCCGTTAGTGCATCAATTTCCTTTGCCAGTTTATGATCACGGTCGGTCACAACATCGCCCGCATCATGTGTTGAGAGTTCGATGTCAACGGTATTCCAGGTGTTCGTCCATGTAGGGTGATGGTTCATCTTCTCGGCCGCGAGTGCCACTCTTGTCATGAACGCAAATGCTTCTGAAAAATCTTTAAACGTAAAGGTCTTCTTCAGTTTATTGTTTTCAAGTTTCCATTCCATAACACTTCCTGTTTAAGTTATTCAACCTGGCAAAAAGGTAAGCATTATTTTTTGGGTGGCAAGGTTTGATTCAGCGGATCACCTATATACTTGTCGTACCAGGCTGCCCAGCGGATCAACCGATCTTTCTGATAGCTCGGTACAGTAATGCCGTGAAATTGTCCGGGGTATACTACAAATTGTGTTGGTACGCCTAATGTTTTCAACGCCTGGTACATTTGCTCGCTGCCTGCAGCCGGCACGTTGAAATCTTTTTCACCCACCATATACAGCGTTGGTGTTTTGATCTTGTCAGCTTTAAAGAAAGGATATGAAACCTTCATCCATTTGTCAGCATTTTTCCAGGGCACACCTAACTCTGTCTCGTATTGCAATGTATACTGATCCGAACCATACATCGACAACTGCAACGCACTGCCCGCACCACTTGATGCAGCCTTGAAGCGCGGATCGGTTGCTGTGGTATAATCTGTTAATATACCTCCATAGCTCCAGCCGCCTATACCTAACCGGTTGGGATCGGCAGCCCCGATCTTTACCAGGTGATCGACCGCTCCAAGTAAATCCATTACTTCCTTATTTCCCCAATCGGCAAATATAGCTTTACTAAAGGCCATACCTTTTCCACTGCTGCCACGATAGTTTACATTGGCAACGGCATAGCCTTTTGCTGCCAGCATTTGTGAGGTAAGATCGAAAGCATAATCATCCTGCGAAGTTGGTCCTCCGTGTATCCAGAGGATAAGCGGTAATTTTTCATTTGTTGGTTTGCCGGCTGGCCAGTATAAAAGTCCGCCTACAACGGTGCCGTCTTTACTTGTGGAGTTAAAGCCTTTTACAGTAGCAAGCTTCACCTGTTTTAAAAAGTCGTTGTGTATATAGGTAAGTCTTTTCTTGTTCCCGTTTTCAAGGGTATAGACTTCATTGGGTGTTTGTGCGTCACTAGCAATAGCGACCCAGCGGTTCTGGGTGCCTCCCTGCACAGGATAAAAAACCTGCTCCCCCGTAGTAATCGCTTTATGATTGCCTGCGAGATCGAACGATACAATGTGGCTGGTGCGATCGTCCTGCATAACGGTATAGATATATTTACTGTCGGCAGACCAGCGCGGTGAAGCTATATCACGATCTACTTTTTGTGAAAGCAATACGGGCTTCCCGCCTTCAACAGGTATGAGTGCTAAATACGGCTGATCATATATATTGAAAGATTCTAATCGTGATTGCATGTAGGCTATATATTTACCATCCGGACTCCACGATGGACTGGTATCAGCACCTTTCCAGGTGGTGAGCTGGCGCGGTGTAGCACCCTTCTTTGCCTCAATGATCCATATATCGGTGTTGGCGTTGCGATCGGCATCGGCGGAGCGGTTGCTTACAAAGGCTATATATTTACTGTCGGGGGACCATACCGGAGTACCTTCATCGAAATCACCGGTAGTAAGCGTGTCCAGTTTTTTAGTCTCTACATCGAACAAGTATAAATGATCGCGCTTGTGTTCCAGGTAGCCATCACCATCACTTTTGAAATGATAGCGGTCAATCACAACAGGAGGGGTGGTTTTCTTTTTTTCTTTATCATCAATCGACTCCTGGTCTTTAATAATCACCACGATCTTCTTTGAATCGGGGCTCCATACATAATCACTGATTCCATATTTTAACTCGGTAAGTTTTACTGCTTCACCACCTCTCCGGTCTAGCTTCCATATCTGTGAAGCTTTCGTTTCGTAGCGTGAAGAGAGGAATGTTAAATATTTTCCATCGGGCGACCAACGAGGTCTGTTCTCGCCTTCAGCACTTGCAGTTAACCGAATCGATTCGGTGCCTTCCCAGTTAATCATCCAGATATCGCTATCGTATTTGTCTTTGGCGGAATCCGGAGTTGAAAGTACATACGCTACCCAGTTGCCTTCGGGCGATAGCTGCGGATCGGATACTGATTTTATTTTATATACATCCGATGGGTTCAGAGCACGCTGTGAAAATGTTGCTATAGCAAGACTTAGCAGGAAAGAGGAGATCAGGATTTTTTTCATATACATGATTCAAATCCCATTTTACAAATTTTACCTGACTCGCTGAAGAATGATTTGTATCAGTGCGGGTAAATATGACAGGAGTGGAGGAAAGATTGAGGGCTTCGGTATCGCGAAAGTTAAAGCGCGACTATACCTTCTATACTGGAAGCGCGCACGTAAACTTCTATAACGGCTTCGCCCGAAGGCATCATCATCTGCACCGTGATGCTGGTATAGTTGCCCTTGGTTGAAAGTTTCTCGGTAACGGTATGGTTCGGGAACAATTGCTTTACTTCGTTTTCTTTACCGGTAGGCACTATAAATTTAAACATGTATAGCGATGGCCAAACGTGATGCTGGTCGAGTTTCTCGCGGAAGTTATTGAGCCAATTCTGATCCATGTATAAAAAGCAACGCCCTGACGTTGCGGTCAGGGCGTGGCCGTTAAAAGTTAATTATAGCTTAGAAGAACTTGTAGCGTTTGTCTTCAATCTCTGATTTCTCTTTGATTGCTTCTGCAATGCTGAAGCTGCTTCTGTTCTGGCTGTTCTGTTCCAGTTGTGTTTTGTAGTTGCTGTAGTCTGCTATAGCAGGAGCAATTGTTTTGCTTTGCAGCTCTACAATGACAACACCGTTGTCACCTGCTACAGGCTTCGAGCGTTTGCCATTCTCCAATGAGAATGCTGTACCTACCGCCTGCGGATCGAAACCTACAGTAGGCAGTGAGTTGCTGCTCAGACGCAGGTCGCTGCTGGTATATACATTTGCATCGCTGCCGAAACCGCTTGCCACTTCTTCGAGTGTTGTGCCTTTCAAACCGTTCAGCTTCTCAATGATGGTTTTGCTTTTTACTTCGTTACGAACAGCAGGAGTAATTTCTTCTTTCACCTGGCTAAGTGGCTTGTAGCCTTTCTTTACTTCACCGGTCATGATCGCTACTACATTCTGATCTTGCAGATCGTATACCTGAGAAATTTTACCGGTAGATGCATCGCGGAATAACCACATTACAATCTGACGTGCTTCACCCAGTGTACCGATGCGTCTGTCGCCAGCGCTTATACTTTTTGCTTCCTGCACGATAAGACCAGACTGCTGAGCTTTCGCTTCGAATTCCTTTACATCAGATATATCCGATGCAAAAGTTTCTGCCTTACGGAAAGCTTCGTTGGTAGTTGCATCGCTCGGAACGATCTGGCGTTCAACGATGGCCAGGTTATAAGCTTTGTTGGTTTTAGCATTGGTAACTTCGATGATGTGATAACCGAATTCAGTTTCAACAACATCGTTCAATACACCTGCTTTTGATGCACCGAATACTGCATCCTGGAAAGGCTTCACCATTTGTCCGCTGCTGAACCAGCCCAGGTCACCACCGCGTGATGCTGTACCGTCTGTTCCGAACTCACGCGCTTTTGCTTCGAAAGAAGCACCACCTTTAATGTCTTTCAGAATGTTACGAGCTTTTTCTTTTGCTTCAGCTTTTGCTGCATCACTGGCATCAGCCCACTTGATAAGTATATGCTTGGCGCGAGCGCTATAGATTGTATCGTTAAATACTTTAGAAACTTTAACCACTTTGTAAGTTTCGCCATCCAGCACCGGACCGATAACATTTCCTTCTACGAGGTCGCTTTCAGAAATGAATGAAGGTAATGATGCAGGAGTATATTTCATGAACGGAGTTTGTCCGTCTGTGTTATTGCTCGCGTAAACTGAATCTTCGTTTGAAGATTTGAATTCTTCAACAGCTCTTTTCAGATCATCATTCACGGCAACAGAGTCGTCAGCAGAAGGTATAACCGGAATGCTGATATACTTGATGTCGCGTGTAGCGTCTGTCTTGAATTTTTCTTTGTTCTTGTTATAGTATGCTTCGTAGTCAGCATCGGTAATCTGCACAGAAGAATCACTAATGGCGTAATAAGGAACGTAGAGATATTTTATTTCAGCAACATCGGTAGCTAAATGATATTCGCGTTCAGCTTCTGCTTTGGTTACATAGGCAGATTTGATGAGCAGGTTTTCATACTTGATACGCTCACGGCCTGGCTTCAGGTCGCGCTGAAATAATTCCCAGCG
>CAMLLI010000112.1 GCA_946480685.1 uncultured Flammeovirgaceae bacterium
TCTGATGCATTAGAGAAAAAGAAAGGCTCTGCTGCATATCGAAATGCCTGTATGGCGAGGTTCATCAGAATAGCAAACTTATAACAGGCACCAAATATCCCGAGTGCATACTCAGAACTTTGTCCGGGATAGAAATTTTTCGGAAGCCACCACTCGAGTGTAACACGCGAAAACATTTCGTTCGTCATACCGGCCAATCCCATTAACATGATGGGGTAGGAGTATTGAGACATGGTTTGGAACATGGTTCGATCGTATGCCGGTCGCCATTGCAATAATGTGCGCGAAAAGAATATGATGTAAAAAGCATTGGCGATAAGATTGGCCAGTACTACAAAACCAACCCCGCGGGCGGGATCGAACGCTATATATAGGAAGTATATATTAAGGCCAACAAGAATGGCAATGTTGATGAGCTTGCCTGTAACAAACTTAACAGCATTTCGCTGCAGTCGCAGACGGGCAAACGGAATGGCTACAATCGCATCAATAAATAATATAAGCGCAAGCCATGTTACGAAATTTCCTTTACCAGGTATATCTAATACTTCGGCAATAGGGTTGGCAAAGAGTATGAAGATGAGTGAAAGGCCGGCACTGATGGCGATAATAATGGTTTGAGCGATGTTGAAGATTTTCTTCTCGTCAGCTCCCTCTTTGTTCGCGAAACGGAAATACGCGGTTTCCATTCCGAACATAAAAATAACATTGATAACAGCAGAGTATGCGAAGAGCTTGGTGATGACTCCATAATCTTCAGGAGCAAACACACCGGTATGGAGACGAACTAATAGAAAGTTAAGAAACCGAGGTACAATGCTGCCGAGTCCGTACAATACAGTGTCGCCTGCTAAACGTTTTATTTTACTCATGTTGTTTCATTACCTGTTACGGGTATCCGTCATATTTATATTGCCATCGTACCTGGCGGATTTCCTATAACGATCAGCGTCCTGTAAAGTTTGCTTTTCTTTTCTCAATGAAGGCGGTAGTGCCTTCCTTAAAATCTTCTGTGGTTGTGCACGCAGCAAAAAGTTCTGCTTCGGATGTATACCCCGCGTTTTCAAAACTATATCCTGCATTTACACTCCTGATGGCATTGGCTATGGCGACCGGACCTTTGCTTGTAATGCGTGTCATGATCTTAAACGCCAGATCCATAAGCTCTTCGCGTGTAGCCACTACGTGGTTTACCAGTCCGATTGCTTTGGCTTCCTGAGCGGTGATCATGTCGCCTGTCAGAATGAGTTCCAACGCTTTACCTCTGCCCACAAGTTGCGGTAGTCGTTGGGTCCCTCCATATCCCGGGATTAGTCCCAGGTTGACTTCCGGTTGTCCAAATTTGGAATTTTCTACCGCTAAACGGAAGTGGCATGCCATCGCTAATTCACATCCTCCACCCAGGGCGAAACCGTTTACTGCCGCGATCACCGGTTTATGGAAATCTTCAATAGACTTGAATAATTGTTGGCCTTTTCGCGATAATTCAAGCGCTTCTTTTGAATTTAACGAAGAAAGTTGCTTTATATCTGCTCCCGCAACAAATGCCTTATCCCCCTCTCCGGTAATAATAATTCCTCGTATGCTACCGTCATGGTCGGCTTCTTGTATTACCCCAGACAACGCATCCAGTACATCGGCATTCAGGGCGTTCATTGCATCAGGTCGAGAAATGGTTACGACCAGAATTCCAGAGGTACTTTGAGTTTTAATGGGTGTCATAAATGATATAATAAGTTGACTGCAACTTATCGAGCTTTTATAAAGACGCAAAGTTTTTTTTATGAATAAGAGATGGGGATTGTTTTTGCTTCTGTTCGTTACGCATACACTCTATGCGGCAACTTACAACACCACAACAACAGGTGGTAACTGGGCAGCAACGGGTACGTGGGTAGGTGGATCAGTTCCGGCTAACTGGGCATCGCACACGGTCAACATCAATGGTAATGTATCGCTTACAAGTTCAACAACTTCAATCAACGGGTTTTCATCAATCTCATTGGCGAGCGGTAAATCATTTACCAGCGGTACATCATCAACATCCAATAGCCTTACGCTTACACAGAATATATTTAACTCCGCGGGTACTATTGTTATCTACGGTGATCTTACTTTAAATGACACGGACTTGAATCTTACCGCAGGTAGTCTGGTTGTTACAGGATCATTGAACATCAACTATAGCAGTACAGTAACCATTCAGCCAGGTGTAAATGTTACCGTTGGTACGCTCAATATTAGCAACAACAGCGATGCTATATTAAATAACAGCGGTACCATAACAGTATCTAATGATGTATCGCAGGGTGGTGTACTTAATAATTTAAGTACCGGCACCATGACTGTTAACGGAAATTTCAGCTCGACCGGCTCAGGCTCGTCCGTAACAACCAACAGTGGAAGATTAAACGTGAAAGGTGCCATGGATTTTCCATCGTCAGGCAAACTATATGTTAATCCGGGTGGACAAACTTATGTTGATGGCAGTGTTACCATCAAGAGTAACGAAAACCTCGTTATCGGTACCAATGTAAATCCTCCGGCCTATGCAGATATGGTTATCAGACAAGATTTAATATCACAGTCCAGCGGTGATGTGACTTTAAACCGCAATGCGCGCATGGCGGTATTTGGTAATGTTTCGGCCAACGGTGGTGGTGTTTTGTTCACCATAAATGATGGCGGGCAGGTATATATTAATGGTAATATAAATTTCAACGGAGGCGGAAGTAAAATCGATAATAATAACGATGGTGTGCCATACGGATTTTATGGCGATGGCGGAGTGACACTTAATGGTGGAGGTTCAACGGTAGAAGGTCAGGCTAAACAAAGTGTAGCCATCATGAAAGCTGAAGATAAACCTTTCTATGACTGGGTAGCTGCTATAGCAGGAAGCCCGTTAACACCGCTGCCGGTAACGTTGCTATACTTTAAGATACAGGATGTATCAACCAGTGGTATAGATCTGCGGTGGGCAACGGCAACGGAAAAGAACTTCGAGTACTTTCAAATTGAGCGTGCCGGAAGCGATCTGAATTTCGAGGCCATCGGAGAAGTGAACAGTGCAGGTGGAATGAACGTAACGACATCCTATACATACCTTGACAATACTCCATTGAAGGATAAAAATTACTATCGATTAAAGATTGTAGACCTGGATGGATCGTATGAATACAGCGGAGTAATTGTAGCTGAAAGTATACGTGGAACGCGCGCAGATATAAGTGTTTATCCGACTATCATTGATAATTCCTTTACCGTTGAACTTAATGGCGAGTTTGCTATACCGGTAAAGATGACATTGGTAGATGCTGCCGGCAACACTATATATCAGGCCAATCTTGAAACAGCAACATCCACCGTGGATGTACCCGCTAATATGAAAACCGGAACATACCTGGTGAGGCTTTTTACTTCCGAAGGGCAGAAGGCTGTGCGGGTTTTAAAACGATAAGCAAGTCCCTCTCAACATAAGAAAGAGAATCTAAAAGGTTCTCTTTTTTTATTTCCCTGCTCATGCTTCAACCGGTTGATGACTGTTTTAAATCAAAATGCTCTACATACTTGTTGAACTTTTACCTCCAATGGAGCTACGCGCGACTTTATTTCGATTTTCTGAGTAATAACTTCCCCTATTTTCAGGTATTTAGGTAAATTGCTGTTCTAACATCTTTGTATGAAGGTACCTGCAGCAAAATTGGCTTGCTTTATACTTGTAACATTCTGGCTTTTATCAGCGGGTGCTTCTTCGGCTCAGTGTACTATTGTTTCAACGGATGGTTACTCGGTTACTCTATCTGTGTCGCCTGTTGCTGTCGTGGTGAGTTCAACGGATTGTCCATGGGGTTATAATTATAACGTTACGCTAAACTATACCATTACGTTTTCGGGTTCTAATATACCCGGCAGCTTATATACCCTGCAGGGAACGGTTCGTTGCAATACATCGTCATCAACAACGACCGATATGTTCTTCGACTTACCTAACAATGGTGGCACAGGTTCGATAACAACAGGCGTAAATCCTTTTGTGAATGTTACGGGAAGTATAGCCTATAACTACGTCGGTATACCAAGCTGTACGGCTGCAACACCTGCATCGCTGAATTGCTTGTCCAACAACCTCGCTATCCAAATCAATGGTCCGGGTATACCGGATCAAATTGTAAGCTGTACACAGACATCGCTTCCGGTAAAACTGATTGCATTCAATGGAAAGGAAATGGCTACGGGTATACAATTAAACTGGACAACAGCAACGGAAGAAAACTTTGATTATTTTGAGATCGAGCGTGCCGATGAAACGCTTGCCTTTAAGACAATCGCCACGCCCATAGCAGGTAAAGGTGATGTTAATGTTTCTGCCTCCTATCTCTATACCGACTATATACCTGTGCATGGAAAAAATTATTACCGGTTGAAAAGTATAGATCAGGATGGTACGTCTGAATATTCAGACGTTATCATGGTATACACCGGTGGAAGTCACAACTCCATTAAATTATACCCGAACCCGAACGAGAAAATATTTACGCTTGAGCTGCAGGACGATATGGGCCTGCCGGTAAATCTTTCACTCGTTGACAGGCTTGGCAGAGAGCTACACCACGAAGTTATTGTTGCGAACACTACGCAAATACAATTGCCGGCCAGTGTCGAAACGGGTATATATTTCGTAAAGCTCTCGTCTGCCCGCAAGCAAGCCGTGCTGCCAGTTGTGATAAAGTAACGAAGCGATGATTATAGTAAGGCCGGCAGGTTTGTAATAATGTCCTTCGTCATCCTTGCTAAATCGAAGTCGGGTTCCCACCCCCAGTCTATACGCGCAGCTGAATCATTGATAGAACGCGGCCAGGAATCTGCAATAGCCTGACGAAAATCCGGATTATAGCTGATCTCAAATTCAGGTATATGTTTCTTGATTTCGGCAGCGATCTCTGACGGACAGAAACTCATGGCCGATATATTATAGCTCGCACGCTCATTGATTTTTTCTGCCGGAGCTTCCATCAGATCGAGTGTAGCTTTTACGGCATCGTCCATATACATCATCGGAAGATATGTATCCGGCTTCAGGAAGCATTCATACTTTTTATCGGTTAATGCTTTGAAGAATATATCAACAGCATAATCGGTTGTGCCGCCACCGGGTTTAGTTTTATAGCCGATCAATCCCGGGTAACGTAGACTTCGTACATCAAGTCCGCGATTTTTATAGTACCACTCGCACCAACGTTCACCTGCCTGTTTGCTGATACCATAGATGGTGGTTGGGTCCATGATGGTATCCTGTGGAGTTTTAATCTTCGGAGTTGTTGGTCCAAACGAAGCGATGGAACTGGGCCAGTAAACTTTTTCTATTTTATATTCTATAGCCGCATCTAATACCTGGATAAGACTATTCATGTTGAGGTTCCAGGCGAGCTTCGGATTTTTTTCTCCGGTGGCTGAGAGTACAGCAGCGAGATGGTAAATCTGAGTGAATTTATTTTTACGGATAAACTCATTGAACTCTTTCTCTTTCAGCACATCCAGTATCTCGAATTTACCAGTGGCCAGTGTGCCCTGAGCTTCCTTAATATCAGTAGCAATTACATTCTCTTTACCGTGCAGGTTCCAAAGTCCTTGCGTTAGTTCAGAGCCTAATTGTCCACCAGCCCCAATAACAAGAATTTGCTGTTTACTCATTGTTAAAAAATCAATAGATATAGTAGTGATGCGTTAATTATACACTTCTTGCCATCTCGGTATTGGTGAGCTGTTGTTAAAAAGCCACCCGGAGTTTTGGTGAAAAGCGCGGGCGAAATTACCAAAATTTAGCAATCGCCTATCTTCCGTTAGGAATGGTTTTACATTAACTTAATTAACTTAGCACCCGTGAACTTTGAAGCATATCTATCTTCGAAAAAAATTGATTCGGCTGCTTTCAAAAAAGCAGAGCCCGTGCTTTGGGATGCTTGGAGAAAAGAATTCGAACAGGTTCATCCAAACAGCTTTACAGCACAGAAACTTTACCTGATCAATCCGATCCGGAGAAAATATCATCAGGCTATAGAAGCATTGCCGGAAGTTCTCAAGTCGGTGGAAACAAAATTACCGGTAGCACCACCGGTTAAGACAACAGAAGCTCCTGCACAAGGCACGGACACGGAGCAAGCTAAACCAAAGCCTGTTGTAGCGCGACCGATGATGAAGCCTAAACTTCCTGCATCACCGCCATCAACCTCTGGTGAAACGGCTCCTGCTGAAACACCACAGGCACCTTCATCCACAGCAGCAACATCGCCCGCTAAACCTGCAGCAGCAAAACCGGTAATACCAAAGCCGGTAATAAAACCGAAGCCAGTTGTGACGGAGGGTATAAATAACGAGAGCACTTCAAGTGCCGATGCTATAGCGCCAACAACAGAATCAAAAACAGAACAAGCTCCGGTTAGTAAACCGATGGCTAAACCTGTTATACCACGGCCGGTAGTAAAACCCAAGCCGGTAGCAGAGCAAGGTATAAATGATGAGAACACTCTTGCAGCAAGTACTCCTATAGCACCAACAACAGAATCGAAAACCGAACAAGCTCCGGTGAGCAAGCCGATGGCAAAGCCTGTTATACCGCGGCCGGTAATAAAACCAAAAATGCCTGCACCGGAAGTTGAAAAACAACCGGAGCAAACAACGGCCCCCCTACACGACAACACACCCGCTGACACTACACCCGCACAACCAAGTGAGACACCACCTGCCAAAGCAGCCAAGCCTGCTATACCCAGGCCGGTTATTAAACCCCCAAAACCCAAAACGGATTAAGCATGTACAAAAAAATTCAACCTGTTTTAGAAAAGGAGTTACAGAACATTCGTGAAGCAGGACTTTTTAAAAGAGAGCGGATTATTACCACACCACAAGGTGCCGATATCAAGACGAGTGATAACAAGGAAGTAATAAATTTTTGTGCGAATAATTACCTCGGACTTTCTTCACACCCGCGGGTAATTGAAGCTGCCAAGCGCGCTATTGATACGCACGGCTTCGGCATGTCGTCTGTGCGATTTATTTGTGGTACGCAGGATATACACAAAGAACTTGAACAGAAGATATCTCAATTTCTGGGTACTGAAGATACTATACTATATGCAGCTGCTTTCGATGCGAACGGTGGTGTGTTCGAGCCCTTGTTTGGTGCTGAAGATGCGATCGTGTCTGATGAACTGAACCACGCTTCGATCATCGATGGTGTGCGTCTCTGCAAGTCGATGCGCTATCGCTATAAGCATAACGACATGGCTGACCTGGATAAGCAACTGCAGGACGCTAAAGCTGCCGGAGCAAAACAAATTGTTATTGTAACGGATGGCGCGTTCTCGATGGATGGGACAATTGCGCAGCTCGACAAGATCTGCGATCTCGCTGATAAATATGAAGCGCTTGTAATGACAGATGAATGTCATTCATCTGGTTTTATAGGCAAGACCGGAAGAGGTGTTCCCGAATACCGTGGCGTTACCGGTCGTGTTGATATCATCACCGGTACACTAGGCAAAGCGTTGGGTGGCGCTTCCGGAGGTTTTACTTCGGGCAGAAAAGAAATTATAGAGATGTTACGCCAGCGTTCGCGCCCGTATCTTTTCTCCAATACTCTGGCACCTTCTATTGTTGGTGCATCCATTGAAGTGTTCAACATGCTTTCGGAAACAACATCGTTACGCGATAAGCTGGAGCAGAATACAAAATACTTCCGTGCTGAAATGACCAAAGCAGGTTTTGATATAAAGCCCGGCGAACATCCTATTGTTCCCATCATGCTATATGAAGCTCCGCTGGCGCAGCAGTTTGCAGATCGCTTGTTGGAGAAAGGTATATATGTGATCGGATTCTTCTACCCGGTGGTAGCAAAAGGACAGGCACGTATTCGTGTTCAGATTTCCGCCGGCCACGACAAGCATCATTTGGATAAAGCTATACAGGCGTTTACGGAAGTTGGGAAAGAGCTTGGCGTACTGAAATAAATAGCTGCGAGTTTTGAGCTTTGAGCTGCGAGATTTATAGAGGCTGCTGGTTGCAAGCTTCTGGCTACAGGCTGAAGTTTGGTATACTACCATTCTGGCTTTACTCCTTACTTCTTACTCCTGTATTCTTCCCTCGTAGCTCACAGCTATAGGCTCGCAGCTTTTATTTTATTCCGAATTCCTTTTTTCGTTTCTCTACGATCTCGCCCATCTTGGACGTGTCTTTACTGAGAAGACCAAACGCAGGATCTATATTTTGAGACGGGAAGAAGTATATACTTCCTTTTTTGCCTTTCACTTTCAACTTATACAGGTTGAGATACGGAACGATCTTGAGCGATTTAACTTCGGGCCACTCGAAGCGTACGTTACGATGACCTTCCAGTATCACAATTTTATTTTTGCCAACCGCTACACGTCTGATGCGATCTGTGATGAATGAAAAAATAAAAAGAGAAATCAGCCCGATTGTAAAGAAGATCAACGCCACGAAGAAGCTCTTCGCGTTGAACTCATAATTAATTACAATTATTCCGCCTACAATCCATTGGATGAGGGCGAGCGCCAGGAAGAAATACTTGGCCAGGTAAAATTTAACGGGACTAGCTTCTACCATCGTTTTCCTTTATTTAATCAACATCACGTTCAAAATTACGAGAGAATTTAAGTAAAAGTTTCTTAACAAGAAACTTTCCTTTCAGATATACTTTCTACGGGTCGATCACCACGGGAAAGTCCTGACCTCTGCTAAAGGTATACGGATACTGCGGTTTACCTTTTAGCTGACGCGTCATCTCGGGTACCTGGTCGTCAATGTATGACTTCAATTCATAGATGGTAACCTTGCCATCTTTCGGTGCGCCATCAGCATCGCCTTGCAGTGCTTTGAGCAGCACGTATGTAAAAAGTCCGTGCCCGAGTTGCGTGAACTCTGT
>CAMLLI010000113.1 GCA_946480685.1 uncultured Flammeovirgaceae bacterium
GTGTATACTGTATATTTAACAAGGATTTTGCCGACACGGTTTTGCTGAAGGCGTATGACAACCAGAAGCTTGAGACAGGCAGAAGTCGCATGATTATAAAAGCAAAAAAAGATGATGCAGGCTTTTACGACTTCACCTTCGACAGAAGAACGAACCTGGATACGGAAGATTGCCGTTTGATACTTCAATAAAATATAGGGTTATAAACTACAGATATACTTCATGCGATTTTTAGTATTGACCATCGTGGTAGCCATCGGCTGCTGCAGTTGTAAGGAAGAGAAACTATCGGCAGGCAAAATGCGCGAAATTCTTCACGAGCGAAATGAGAAGCTCGGTGCTTTCTTTAAGGAAGGTGATGCTGAAAAGCTTGCATCGATGTATACCGATAGCGCGAAGCTTTGTCCCAATAGTACGTACGAGATCTTCGTAGGTAAGCAGGCCATAAAGAATTTCTGGAATCGATCCATGAAAGATTCGGAGCTTCTGGATATGCAAACCGAAACGCTTACGGTAGATGGCAGTGGAGACTATATCTATGAAACAGGAAGAACAAAGACCAGAGTTAAATACCAGGACTCTGTCTATGTTACCGAAGTAAAATTTGCCAACGTATGGAAGCGTCAACCAGACGGATCATATCTGCTGGATGTTGATATCTGGAATGCGATCTCTAAGTGATCAGCGAAGATTCCGGAATATAGTGCTGAATGCTTCGCTCAGTTTTACTCTTGAATATTTTTCTTCGGCCAGCTTGCGACTCGCGAGCTGGCTTTGTTTTAACAGGACAGGATTGTTAATATATACCTGTATCTTTTTCGTAAAGTCTGTCGGCTGTTCAGAATCGCTATAGAAACCGCAGCTATAGTTCTCGATCTCATCTTTAATCCATCCACCAAAGTTGACAACAATCAGTTTGCCGGCAGCAAGTCCGTCAAAGTATTTATTGGGCGACCCGGTTTCAAGAATGGGTAAATGTCTGTAACAGATAAAGCTTGCATCCGTAACATTCAATACTTCTTTTACACCCTCGCGATTTGTGAAAGGTATAAACGAGAGGTTGTTCAACGGTATTGTCTGCGCGCTCCGCTGCAGGCGTTTGGCCATACCGCCATCACCACATAACAAAAAGTGAATGGGTAATGACGCGCGCTGGCAATTACGTGCACACTCCAGGAAATAGTCCAATCCGTTGGCATAGCCAATCGCCCCTATATAGGACACTACAAATTTATTGCTTACACCAAATTTGTTTTCAAGGGCCGCGTCTTTGAATTCCGGAATATAAAACTCCGTATCAGCCATGTTGGGTATAAGATGCACAGTTGTTCCGGACGCCTTCTTCACAACGGCATCTTTAATCATGGGCGAAAGTGCCACTACCGATTGGGCCTGCTCATATATAGTTTTCTCCAGGCTATAGAGTGCCTGCTTGAAAAAGTAATTCTTGATAACGCCAATCTGTACCGGTGCATCGGGCCAGAGATCACCCACTTCGAAGATATAGGGTATCTTATGCAATTTCTTCAGCCATAAAGCGGCAAGTCCGATGGTAAGCGGAACCGACATAGCATAGCATACGTCAACACCTTTCAACGTTTTTGCTACGCGTATAGACTTAATTATATAATTGATGAAAGATTCGCTGCGTTTATAGAACCCGAACCTGTTTTCGTAGGCAATCGGCAGGTAGTGAACTTCTATACCTTCTATATATTCGGTGCGCTCTTCTTTCTCGTTATGTCCTGTGATAACAACTGTCTCAATACCATGATCCGTCAACGCTTTTGCGAGATAATAGGAGCGAAGGGCTCCGCCACGTTGGGGTGTATTAAAATGTTGATGCAGAATCAGGACTTTCACTCTGCAAAGAAAGAAAAACAGTTAACAGTTCGGTCGCTGCATGCAGCAGTTTTTTTCCATCACAAGCTTTATTATTTTTGTAACAGAGTAAACGCCTCTGAAAACAAATCTATTTATTTCTACGCCTGGAAGGGCCTGATCTTCGATGTTCCCCTGTTGGAATGTCGCGTGCTGCTATCCTTAGCAGCATGATACCATCGTGCATACTGCACATTATCTCAAGTTCTCTTTGAGAGAGGACAATCTAGTGTATTCAAAAATTCAATCAAATGTTAGAAACAACACGACTAAAGCTCGTGCCGCTTACGCACGCGCAGTTAATATTATATAAAAATGATCCCCCTGCATTAGCCGAAAATCTGGGAGTAAAGTATGAAGTGAGGCAAAACGATCCGCGTGTAGCAAAAGACCTGGAAGAAGCCATTGAGTTCTGGCTCGACAAAACACAAAGCTATGCGCATGCCTTTGAGTGGTATACCAACTGGGAGATACTGCTAAAGCACGAAGGTGTAGCTATAGGTGGTATTGGCTTTGCAGGACTTCCGGATGATGAAGGTAAATCCATGGTGGGTTACGGACTGGACGTTCGTTATCACGGCAAAGGTTATGCAACGGAGGCACTACAGGCACTTGTTGAATGGGGCTTTTCGCACGATGCGTTGAACGTAATTATAGCGGATACGCCGGTTGAAAATATACCTTCACAGCGTGCGCTTATTAAAAATAATTTTGAAGCGTATAGCCGTGATCAGGACTTGATTCACTGGCGATTGAATCGATACTAACCATCACTGCCGGCTTCACGCTGTTGGGATAATATACTTGTGTGAAGCTGGCAGTTAAAAAAACATTTACTCGAAGGTGTAACTAAATGTTGGTGACTTGCGATTAAAAAGATATACATTTGATCGCTGCATCATTCGTAAAAAAACAAACGAGGTGTTGTTAGTAAAGTTTTTTTCTCAATGAATAAACCTTCTTCTTCTGGTTATTTTATCGGTGGTGTATTGATTGCACTTGCCGGGGCCATTTGCTTCTCTACGAAAGCTATATTTGTTAAACTGGCATACCGCGACACAGGTATTGATGCTATAACACTGCTGGCACTGCGCATGCTGTTCTCACTTCCTTTCTTTGTTGTTTCTGCTGCATTCGCCTCCCGTAAGGATACTAATGTAAAGTTTACCTCAAAGCAGTGGGTTATTGTTGCTGTGGTTGGCTTGCTGGGATACTACGTCAGCAGCCTGCTCGACTTTCTCGGGCTGCAGTATATATCTGCCGGTATGGAGCGGCTTATCTTATTCATATACCCTACGCTCGTACTGCTGATGTCGGCTGTTTTTTTCAAACAGAAAATAAACAGGTATCAATGGCTCGCATTGGTAATTACGTATGTCGGTCTGGCCTTGGCATTTTATAGTGAGGTGGATTGGAGTACCGAGCAGAACAACAATTTTTACCTTGGTGCTATATTGATTTTTTTGTGCGCAATTACCTATGCACTATATATTGTTGGCAGCGGACAAATTATACCACAGGTGGGCGCTGCCAAATTCAACAGCTATGCCATGACATTTGCATCAGTGGGTGTATTGCTTCATTACGCAATCGCCAGTGATACATCGTTGTTCAACCTTTCGCCCATGGTTTATTTTTATAGTATTATGATGGCATTGGTGAGTACGGTCATTCCATCGTATCTCGTTACGGAAGGGATTAAACGTATCGGTTCAGATAATGCCGCAATTGTAGGGAGCATCGGACCGATGTCTACGATACTGCAAGCCTATATCTTGCTGTACGAGCCTATCTTTGTACTGCAGATTGTTGGAACGCTGCTGATACTGGCTGGTATATTACTGATTGGGAAGAAAGGAAAGTAGTCACTCGACTTTCAGTATAGGAAGTTGTATATTCAATATAATTTCCGGGCGCTTCGGTTTTAAAAATCTCTGGCGCATATAAACTCTCAGCGATTCTTTTTAAGTTTCAGCCATGAAGAAGATACTGCTTATTACCCTGCTGTTTGTAAACTTTGCCGTAGTCGCACAGAAATATACTTTCGTATTTCTGCATAAACGAATCGATGCACCATCCATGCCCAAAGATCAACTGGATAAACTAATGGAAGGGCACATGGCCAATATTAACCGGCTCGCAAAAGAAGGTAAACTTGTATCGGCCGGACCGTTTGACGGTGGTGGAGGTATATTTATACTCAACACGCAGTCGGTAGATGAAGCAAAGCAGTGGCTGAGCACCGACCCAGGCGTGCAGGCGAACCGTTGGAATATAGAAATCCTCCCCTATACTTCACGCGTCAGCAAACCCTGCAAAGCACCCGAGCCGTATGAGATGGTATCCTATTCATTCATTCGTTTCGATGCTGTGGTGAGTAAATTTACGGCTTCCAACTATCCGCAGATCATCGAGAAACATAATGCATTTATAAAGAAGCTGGTGGAGACGGGCAACGTTGTTACCGAAGGTATCTTTGGTGATCATGAAGGTGGCATTCTCATCATGCGCGGTGAACTACAGAAGGAAGTGATTGAGGCAGACCCCGGTTTGCAGGAAGGGCTGCTGGAAGTGACATACAAAACGTTGTGGATCGCGAAAGGATCTTTCTGCGAGAAGTGATGATACTGACTAGTGATGAAGTTTGAAAGATCCTTCTTCTTCGTCTTTAGGTTGTGACGATGGATCGAAAAGAAACTCTCTGCACACTTCCCAGATTTTCCCATTGTGTTTGAGCAGTACAATGCTTTCAACTTCGAAACGTGCTGAGAATTTTCGTTCCTGAAATTCAGCCCATGCTTTTTCAAACATCGGTTTCTTCAGATCGCGAAATGCTAATGTGAGGTGAGGATGGAAGGGCTGATCTTTATACGATGCGTTGAACAAGTTAAGTTCGCGTTTACAAAAACGGTGAAGCTCCTTATTAAGAAGACTTAATGCATCATTGGAAACTACATCTATAAAAATTACCCGCGGTGCAAAAGCACTGAAGTTGTGAAGTTCTATTTTAAACGAAGGCCTGCCCAACGAAAACTTTCCAAACGCATCGATCAATTCACATTCTTTTTCTTCCTTCCATTTAAACGGCATGTGCAACGTAATGTGTGGAGGCGAATTGAGTGAAGCTTTGCTGTTATACTGATCGCGAAAATAATTTTTAAGTCGCAAGGCATCATCCGAAACCGGAGGAGGCGGAATAAGGGCGATGAAATATTGCTTTAACTTCTCTTCGCTTCGACCTGGCATAAATCTTCGAGGGCAGTTTTCAGGTCTGGAAATTCGAAAACAAATTCTTCATCTAATAATCTTTGTGGATAAACTTTTCTGCTTTTTAGGACAAGTTCCGTTTCTGTACCAATCAACGCAGCGCCACATGCGAGCAACGGAACCGGCAATGGCAACGCCACACGTATACGCAAACTCTGTCGCAGGCTTTTCATGAAGTCAGCATTGGGCAAAGGTCGAGGTGAGCAGACATTATAAACTCCAGTCACCGGTTTTTGTATAAACCAGTCCACTGCACGACAAAAATCGTGTATATGTATCCAGCTGAAAAATTGTTTGCCATGGCCCATCGCACCACCTAGCCCGCTTTTGACAAGCCTGATAAGCGGCACGAGTGCTCCGCCTGTTACGTCAAGAACAATGGAGGTTCGCAGCGTTACTTTACGTGTGCGTGATGTGATACACTCGTTGAAGACTGCTTCCCATTTCCTGCAAACGTCCATTGAAAAGTCGTGACCAATCTCACCGGTGTGCTCATCCATAAATTTGTCATAGGAAGCTCTATATATAGTGGCAGAGCTTGAGTTAAGCCACACCCTGGGCGGATGTATACATTGGCGAACGGCCTCCCCCAGCACACGCGTTGATGCAAGTCGTGATGTGTATATTTGGCGTTTATTCTGTTCAGTATATCGGCAGTCAACAGATTTACCACTCAGGTTAATCAACGCTTCAGCGCCTTCGAGTTCATGTCTCCAGTCCTGCAACGTTGTGCCATCCCAATAAACTTCCTTAACAAGCTTGCTGCTTTTTTGTGGCCTCCGCGAAAGTATAGTTACCGCTATATTTTTTTTAGTGAAGTACTCGGCTAAGGCTTTTCCCAAAAAACCGGAACCACCTGCTATGACAATTTTCATTTTATATGAGATTTATTTTCCCGCAGAAGGCGCGGATATACGCAGACGCTATGATATATATATTTCTGCGTCAATCTGCGATTTTTGCGGGCTTGAATTTTAAGCTACTACTTTTTCAGCATGCGCCTTTCTTCTGAGGCTGAATAGAATGAACAGGTTAAAGAAGTGCATTCCTCCCAATACAAGTATAATCCAGCCGATCTTTTCGCTTAGCACTTCTATCATCGCCTGAACGTCATCGATACTGTCCCATATTTTAAGTGTATATACAGCGTAGCCGATGTTCACGAGGTAGAATCCTACCAACAATAACTTGTTAACACTATCGGCAAGCGTGTTGTCCTGGTGGAAAATTTCAACCAGGAATACGCGACCGTTTTTGAAGAGTGTGCGTGCCACCCACATGGTAAGAAAAATGGTAATGGGCAGATAGATGCTGTAGGTTATTACGGTGTAGTTCATAATATATATAGTTTAGTATGTGAATTCAGAAATTAATGTGTGGTAAGAATTTGCCACCGCTGGTTCTTTTCGGAAATGTCCACTGCCAGGTGATTACATAGTAATATATAGCCAGTGCCCACGCAGGAACAGTCCAATAGAGTTTCAATGCGATATGTGGAGCACCAGAGTAGCCACTGTTCAGCGTGGCCAGAAGACTCAGCAGATAAAATACAGACGCCATCAAGTGTATGAGCTTTTCATGGAAGCCCGGAGCACGCGCTATCACCGAAATGAGAGAGCTCGCAAATTGCCAGGGGCCGAGGTACAGTTGTATTATGAGTATGGCTATAAACAGTTCAGACTTACTGAAAATGGTTCCTGTCACGAAAATCAATCCACCAAGCATGATCAGTGATTGAATTGTAAAATCTAGATATTTCATATATTTAGTATTTTCAGAAAATATTGAAAGATAGGTTTAAAAAAAATGAAGTTTTCACTTCATGATTTTCAGCAGAACATTCCAGAACCAGCTTTCTTCCGACTTTATAAAAGTCTCGAGAAGGCCATCTGATTTCTCTGCAAAGTTCTTCAGGTCTTTCACCACGCGCTTCAGTTCTTTCGTTTCGTCAGATCCATCACTCTGCACATCATTCACTTCGCGCAGCACTTTTAATATAGGTTCTAGCTCACGCTTTCTTCTTTCTTTTGCTACCTGCCGTGCCAGCGCCCAGATGTCCTTCTCTGATTTGAAAAACTCTTTGCGTTCTCCGGGCACTAGTATTCTTGATATAATTCCCCAGTCAAGCAGCGCACGAATGTTCATGTTCGCGTTTCCTCTTGATATGGAGAGCTCCAGCATAATCTCTTCTGTTGAAAGAGGTTTCGGAGATATCATCAGAAGCGCATGTATCTGTGCCATGGTTTTATTCAGGCCCCAGCTATAGCCCAGGTTTCCCCATGCCTGGATCAATTCTTCTTTTGCTTCTGCATACTTCATACGATATAAAGGTACTAATTGTTTCTAAACTTTCAATAGTTTTTGAAAGTTTCCTATAAAAAGAAACCCTGGCTGTTGATAACCAGGGTTTTCCTTTTGTGAATCAATGTTGATTACAGTTTGCCAGAAAGTTCTTTGCTTGCTTTGAACTTGGCAACCTTTTTAGCCTTGATCTTGATGGTTTCTCCTGTGAAAGGATTGCGGCCTTTACGCGCAGCTCTCTTTGCTACAGAGAATGTACCAAAGCCAGTAAGCGTAAGCTTGTCACCTTTCTTCAATGTTTTTTCAACTGCTCCCATGAATGATTCCAATGCAGTGTTGGCAGCTACTTTTGTAATACCTGTGTCTTCTGCGATCTTGGCAATTAATTCAGCTTTTGTCATAATAATTAATAAATGAATTTTTAATAGGGGCGCAAATATAAAGGCTTTTTGTATTCGTCAAACGCCTTACAAATAAAAGTCGTCTCCTATATTTATTCATCATCAACATTTATACTCTGCAGATATTGATAGTGATTTGCAAACAGTGTGTAACACTTTGATAGCGTCACCCTTCATGCATCACACTATACATATCATTAATGTGCTTCAAGCCAGTTGGTAGCAATTCCTACTTCAACTTCCATCGGCACGGCAAGATGTACCGCGTGTTTCATTAACGCAGTAACGTTTTCCTTTACAAGGTCTGCTTCATCTTTGTGAAGATCGAAAACAAGTTCATCGTGAACCTGCATGATCATTTTGGTTTTGAGTTTTTTCTTCTCAAGCCACTGATGAATATTTACCATCGCGATTTTAATAATATCAGCAGCACTTCCCTGTATAGGAGCGTTGATAGCGTTACGTTCGGCAAAGCCACGTGTTGTGATGTTACGTGAATTGATGTCACGCAGGTAACGCCTTCTTCCCAGAATAGTTTCTACATACTCTTTTTCACGCGCCATGTTGATCGAGTCATCCATATAGCGTTTGATGGCCGGGAACTCCGTGAAATAGGAGTCTATTATCTCTGATGCTTCCGTGCGTGATATACCCAGGTTCTGTGCTAATCCGAAAGCCGTGCTGCCATAGAGAATGCCGAAGTTAACTTCTTTCGCCTTACGCCTCATGTCTGCAGTTACCTGCTCTAACGGTACTTTAAAAACTTTAGCAGCCGTAGTGGTGTGGATGTCGCGCTTGTTACGGAACGCTTCGATCATCACTTCGTCTTTAGCAAACGATGCGGCTATACGCAATTCAATCTGCGAGTAGTCGGCCGACATAAAAAGATATTCCTCACCCCGCGATACAAATGCTTTGCGAATCTGTTTTCCCTTTGCAGTACGTATCGGTATATTCTGAAGGTTGGGATTGTTAGAGCTTAATCTTCCCGTTGCAGCAACCGCCTGCCGGTAATCGGTGTGAATACGGTTATCGAACTTGCTGATCATTTTAGGCAACGCATCTACATAGGTAGAACGAAGCTTTTCATATTC
>CAMLLI010000114.1 GCA_946480685.1 uncultured Flammeovirgaceae bacterium
GCGCTGTTTATGGAGAAGGGATTCTGGGAGCGGCATTTAAAGAAAATGAGAATGGTCTACAAAAGGAAATATGATGCCTGTATGCAAGCACTACAACAGTTGCCTGCGAAGTGTATAGAGTACAATCAGACACCGTCCGGGTTGAATATATTACTACGCATCAATACCCGCCTCAGCGAAAAGGAAATTATACACCGCGCGCAGGCAGCAGGCATTGTTGTAACGCCAACCAGTGAATTCTATAGTGACAAGGCAAATATACCGCGTCAGCCGCAAGTATTGTTCGAGTTCGGTAGTTTGCCACAGGAAGCCATCGCGCAGGTTGTGGATAAGCTTTACAAAGCGTGGTTTTGAGAATTACAGTATGATATACTATATTCCTCTTTGTTTAGTGACATTCTGGAAACTAAATACAATTGACTGTTTGTAGACGACACTAGATGGCGTAAACAGTGTTACACTTTTTACAGCGAACCGGAGTTGTACCTACGTATATGATCCTTTGAATGATAGTAGGTTTTTCGATTAACTCTTTATTCAGCGATCCGCATGTAGGGCATCGTTGACTTTCAATCAGCTGTGCAGCTTTGAATTTTTGTGTTATAGCTTTTGCCTTGCTATAGTGCTGGGTATTAACTTTAATTTCAAAGTATAAATTCTGACCATTGCCCGTGTTAGGTCCATGCTCATTTACCTGGTAGGGGATCTTTGAATACTGGAGCAATCTCGAAAGTTTATCCACATCAGTGGCAGTCAAATACCGCGTGACGGATATGAAGTCATGTAGCATTTCCGAAAATCACTATTTATAGGGTTAATTCCATTTTGATATCAGCGGTAACAAAATAAGAATCTTCCAGTGTTACATAATTGAAACCATATTGCTTATATAGTTCCTGTGCAGCCTGCAGCTGATGATTTGAGAACAGAACAATTCGTTTGGCTTGCAATTCTCTGGCCTGCTTGATACACACTTCGATGAGGAGCTTGCTGATTCCTTTTGAGCGATGATCGGGATGAACGCACATTTTCACAAGCTCGCATGTATCATGGTCTTCTTTAACCAGTCCTGCGGTTCCTATAATTTCATTATGAAGCCTTGCCAGGAAAATATAGCCGCCATCGGCTAGTATATACTTTTCAGGATCATTGAGCATGTCAATGTCAATCTGCTCCAGGAGATTATACCGTTTCAACCACTCGAGATTCAGTGTTTTGAAAGCGTCCTGATAAACGGCATCGTATGGAATGATTTCGATCGAAGTGTTATCCATTGGATTGCTTTATATATAGATTTAAATGGCCATCATAGAATGAATCAATGAGACTAAATCCGGGAGGAGTAAGTTTGTCCGCAGCCCAATAGGTAGCCAGCCGTGTCCCTTCGGGAAGCATTGCCAATTGATCCAGAGTATATTTCGTATAGGATTTGTAGAAACCGGTATTCAACAGAACGCTGTCATCGATCTTGTTGCCGAAATCAATATTTTCGTAGAACGAATTATAGAAGTAAAAAGCTTGATATTGACTAAAGTCGATGGACGTAATGTTGGCGTGAATGAATTCCACATTGTCGAGACTATATTTTCTTGTAAGACCTTGCGTCAATTGAACCAATTCTTCGCGCTGCTCTACACCGGTGAAAAATCCCCTCGTATGTACAGCGCCAACCATGCAGAACTTTCCGGCACCTGAACCTATATCCAACACACGAGTACCCGGGTTCGTCACCAGAAATTCTGCTGCCGCTTTCGCTACCGAAACTGGTGTCCAATGTTTCTCCGACAAGCGTCTTATACTGGTTGGATAAATAGTATTGAACTGTTCGTCCGTGATGTGAATGTTTAACTTTAGGAGTTCAAATACCATTTACGTTCTCTGGTGAGATGCAAAGGTATATTGTTATCGTTACATTTTCTACACCAACATTTCACGGATAACGAACAATAAACTAACGACTCTCCAGCCACTGCAAAAAAGCGCTTGTCTTTTCTTTGCCGATCAGGAGTTTCTCGGGTGTGGCGATTGATAGCTTGACAAATAGTTTTCTCGCGAAGTAATGCTCCACTTCTTTCACAGCGCTGAAGTTGATCAGGTACTGTCGGTTCAGGCGGAAGAACTGTTTGGGTGAAAGTGAATTTTGAACCTGGTCTAACGACTGATCCAAAGAGAATTCCTGCGATTGGAATGTCACGATGGTAACAAGATCGTTCTTGATATAGAAGTATGCAATTTGATCCGTGGGCACGGTGGTATATTTGTTACTTTTAAATACCAGGAAATTTTTCTTGGTATCATCAAGTCCAATCTTTTTCAAAAAGACTGACATGTCGGGCTGCGCATTTTTCTGAAAGAAATTTTTGAAGGCTTCAACTTTCTCAAAAGCCTCTTCCAGTTGTTCTTTCGAGAAGGGTTTCAACAAGTAGTCAATGCCGTTAGTTTTGATAGCATCCATTGCATATTCTCCGAATGCTGTACAAAACACAATAGGACACTGCAGCTTGATCACCTTAAAGATTTCGAAGCACAAACCATCTGAAAGTTGCACGTCCATAAATATCAGGTCAGGTTGCTCGTTTGCCGAGAAATATTCAACCGCGCTTTCAACACTTTGTAAGTGTGCAGCAACCTGGGCATCCGGTCTTATTTTTGAAATCATGGCGACCAAAGATTTAGCTGCCTTCAGTTCGTCTTCAATGATGATGATCTTCATGAATGATGGGAAGTTTTACTATAAATAATTTCTCATTGACTGCTATCTCAATTCCCTTTTCTTCCAGGTGCTGATAACGCTGGTTGATATTGGCGAGTCCCAGTCCCGTTGACGCTTCCGGTGTTTTCTTCGGCTGCAGGTTATTCTCGATAACTATATATTGCTGATCAGAGTATATCCTTACTTCCAGCGGACGATCCAGCGATACTACATTATGCTTGATACAATTTTCCACCAGTAGCTGCAGTGTAAAGGGCGGAATGAAAGAATCCTTATGAGCTTCATCTATATTTACTGACAATACTATGCCCTCTTCAAACCGTGCCTTGAGCAGGAATAAATAGGAGTTTAGAATTTCAAGTTCCCGCGATAAGCGGATCAGGTCGAGCTTCCGGCTCTCGAGTGTAAAGCGGTAGAAATCGGAAAGCTTCAGAATAAAATTAACGCTCCCGGCATCACCGCTTTCCACCATATACTTGAGTGTGTTGAGACTGTTAAAGAGAAAGTGCGGATTGACTTGTTGTTTGATCAGTTCATATTGTGCGCTGAGATTGTCTGATTTGGTTCGTTCCAACTCGATGGCTACCTGTTGATTGTGATAGCTTTGATAGAGCAGGTGCAGGAACATGTAGAAGGTAAGGTTAATGAGTATACCGCGTACTTCAATCATCAGCATTACCGGCCCAAAGCTCAGGTGTGTCAGTAAGTATTGTTGAAGAAGCGCCAGCAGAAACATAACAGCAAGACCCACCAGCAAACTTTGAAGGAGTCGTGTAAACGGGAAATCACTTGCCGAGCTGCGTGATGTATATTTCGGCAAGGTATATATATTGTAATACCAAATGAAGACTGAGAACAAAAACGTAATGAGTGAGTTGATCAGCGCTTCATACGGATTAAAGTGATGCTCTGCTATTTTAGGAACGGAAGAGAGTATGCCCAGAAAAAAGGACGACAACCAGATTATTTTGTTGGACAGTTTGAATGTTTTAGTGGGCATACGCTATATCGTTCAATGCAGGCGTTAAGATACTTCGCAAATACAAATATATACAGTTCCTGATCGTTGACGCAGACAATATCGACCTTGAATCCGGCATTTTACTTCCCGAATTACCGCAGGGAGTTAAAGTCAAACCTGCCGGCCAATATCGTATGGCCGTTGCTTTTACGCTGGACAAAGCCAATCAACTCCCAATCTTTGAGAGAAAAATTGGCAGGCAACGTCATGGTTACCGGACGCGAAGGTTCGAATGGAAAGCGTTCCAGGTCTCGCACAATTTGAATATGAGATAAGCTTCTCCCGGAATTTTCGCCAGCCTTCACGTTGCTCTGCGCTGTCTTTTGTACGAGTGCCAGAACCAGCTCAGCATTTTTGCTTTGTGATATACCTTCATATTTTACTGTAAGCTTATTCTCCTGTAGCGTGCAATTTAGTTTGAGTGTTTCGGTTGAAGCGGAATTCAGGTTGGCGTTGATCTCGTCTACGATGGCGCGCTTGCTTGAACCTACAAATTCTTTCGATCCGTTAATTACCAACTGCGGTGTATAAAGCGAACCGGAACCCAATGTATAGGAGTATTGCCGCTGCCGCTCGGTAAATGCCGCCTGACTGAACTGGTCTTTCCATCCAAGGTGATTCCAATAGTCAACATGGAAAGCCAGTATATATACCGGTTTATTCTGGTATTCCTGTTGAATCTCTTTTAATACCGTCTCTGCCGGAGGGCAACTCGAACATCCTTCGGAGGTAAACAATTCCAATACGGCAAATCCCTGTTTGTTCAATATACTTTTGGACTCAGCCGGTTTTTCATAGTTGATACTAATGGAAGCTGTCAGCATAATACATACACCGATCGCTATCGCAAATACTTCAATTGATTTCATAGTATAGATTTTAATTTACTGAAATGATCTACTCAAAAGTACTGATGCGATGTGCCCCCTGAAATGAAGAACGGCATCATGCCGGCAAACGTGTACCTGAAGTAGGCATATTGTCTGTTCAACCTGTTGGTATAGTGTATTGAGTTATGATCCCAGCAGAGCGCCTCGTACAAGGAGAAGATTGTTAGTACTGAAAGTCGATTTCTCTAAAGACAACAATTGCTTCCGCCTGTAGAATGTCTAATCCGGATATGATTTCGTCCACTTCACCCCGATGTACATTGATGACGGCTGTCTGGCGCTATACATTTGAACCACATTTAAATATGAAAGTCATGGAAATCAATCAATCATCAACAAAAACAACAAAAGCATTCGAACACGTTGCCATCGCACAGGTGGAAAAAGTATTGTATACCGGAAAGACTCATACCACCGGCGGGAGAGATGGTGCTTCTAAAAGTTCAGACGGTAAACTTGATGTAAAACTTTCGTCACCGGGTAGTTCGGGATCGGGTACAAATCCTGAACAACTGTTTGCTGCGGGATGGTCAGCTTGTTTTATAGGAGCCATTCGGTTTGCTGCAAACAAGTTTAATATCAGACTTTCCGGCAGTGAGACAGTAGACGCAGAGGTTGATCTCTGTAACAATGCCGGTGGTTATTTTCTGCAGGCTCGTCTTCATGTAACACTTCCGGGACTTTCTCCTGAAGAAGCCAGCGCACTTGTAAACGAAGCGCACCAGACTTGTCCGTACTCAAAGGCGACTCGCGGCAATATCAATGTTACCATTAACGTGGTAAACAATATCTGAACTAAAGTTTTAACGTCAATAGATATAGCGATGAAGAGATATAGTTTAATTTTCCTGTTTGCCATAGCCTGCAGCATTAGTCTGCAGGCACAGGTAAAAAATATAGTACTGGTACACGGAGCATTTGCCGATGGATCAGGCTGGCATAAAGTATATACTATTTTGAAGGCGAGAGGCTATAACGTAAGTATTGTCGGTAATCCGAACACAGGCATAACCGAAGATATAGCTGCCACCAAACGGGTACTCGATCGCCAAAATGGTAAAGTTTTACTGGTAGGACATTCCTATGGAGGTGCTATAATTACTGAGATCGGTAATGCGCCAAATGTAGCAGGCCTGGTATATGTAGCTGCCTTTTCACCGGACAAAGGCGAAACATTAGGACAATTGTTGCACGCGTATCCGACCGATCCACTGTCGGGTATACTTCCTCCGGTGGACGGATTTGCATGGTACGATAAAGCTAAATTTCATGCAGGCTTTTGTGCCGATCTGCCAAAAGATGAAGCTGCATTTTTAGCAGATGCACAGGTTCCTGTAGCGGTGTCAGCGTTTCAATATGCGTTTCAGGAAATTGCTTGGAAGAGTAAACCATCGTGGCATATCGTTGCGTTGGAGGATCACTCTCTCCCGGTAGCGCTGCAACAATTTATGGGTAAGCGAAGTGGTGGTGAAGTTTTCGAGGTCAAAGGTAGTCACTTGCTTTTTATCTCCCGTGCAAAAGAAGTTGCTGATATTATCGATAACGCGGCCAAGACTGCTATACCTTAATCTTTACCGGTTTCCCTACATCATATTAATCGCTATATGTATATCGCCGTAGATAAAAAGAAAGTGGTGGTAATTTTGATAATCAGTGTAATGGGTCTTTGGATTCTGACGGCCATCACACCACCGCTTACCAATCCACCCGCCACTGGTGAATTTGATGGCCCCGACTCTGTACAGAGGATACTAAAGCATGCATGCTACGATTGTCATTCCAATAATACAAAACTGGAATGGTATCACCAGGTGGCTCCGCTTTCGTGGAAGATATCATCCGATGTTCTGGAGGCGAGGCGTCACCTTAACTTTTCGCATTGGGACAGTTTATCTGCTGCGGATCAACGTGCGAAGTTATGGTATGCGGTAAATATGGTGGAGCAGGGAAGAATGCCACGGAGAGACTATACGCTGTTGCATCCATCTGCCAAACTAGCGGAACAGGAAATAGGAGTACTTAAAAACTATATCGTAACGTTAACCAATGCGAGTAAAACACAGCCGGGAAAACCAATGTCAAAGCAGGTTTCCACTCAACCGGTTGTACGGGAATCTCCGAATGGGATTCAATACTTCAGCGATTATTTGCATTGGAAAGTTATTGTCGCAACCAATCGTTTTGATAATGGAACGATGCGAATAATCTATGGAAATGATATTGCTGTTAAAGCGATACAGGATGGAAATATAAATCCGTGGCCGAACGGTGCCGTGATTGTTAAAGTAGTCTGGGATGCAGGGGAGGAAGACGCAGATGGAAATATATACCCGGGAGCCTTTAACAATGTACAGTTTATGGTACGGGACGAAAAGCGATTTAAAAAGACAGAAGGATGGGGTTTTGCCCGATTCAATACATCGCAGCTTGTTCCGTATGGGAAGAATGTGAGTTTTGAGGTTGATTGTATGAACTGTCACCGGCTCGCTTCGGCCAACGGATTTGTTTTCGATATACCTACCAAGAAAAAGTAATGTGTTTGTATGAGTCTAAAAAGAATTAGCTATATCCTCCTGACGGTATCATTATCGTTGTACCTGCAGGCATGCGGTAATAAAAGTAATTATCAGGTTTCACCTGAAGATTTATACGACAGCAAGGATCTTCACGTCATTACAACCTGGTTCAACAACAGGCACCAGACGATCTCTATACTTTACGGTAATGATCAGGCAGCATCGGTTCCAATAAATGGTATTCATGTACATCAGGTTGGCGAACGCTATACATTGGTAACATGGCACCAACAGGGAAACCCGCTGTGGTTTGGCGGGCAGATAAGCGACCACATTACATTGATTGAGCAGATCGACATCACAACATCCGCGAGTGGCGCTATAGAACCTCGATATAACGTTTCCTATAAGGAACGTGCAGATTCAATTTCGGGTACGACCCTGGAACAGGAACGCATTGCCTATATTCTTTCCCGAAGGAAGATTGAACATTTGTGAATGTATATCACAGAGATAAACACACAGAAATAACCACGCTGTAAATGATAAAGGGACTTCATGAAGTCCCTTTTTTATGTGGTGTATATCTGCACTTATTCGAACCGCTACGACAGCTGTTGTCGTGAAGGTATATCTACGATTTATAATTGATTTGTGCCAGCAAAGGGTCACGCAGGTTGGCAAGTGCCTTGTGCAGTAAATTATATACCGACTGGGAGTTTATCTCCATAATCTGTACAATCTCCGGCACATCCAGATTTTGATAAAAGCGCAGGTATATAATTTCCTTTTGCCGCTTGGGAAGTTTATTGAGTAATTCTGAAAATTTACTGGCGGTGTCGCGAAGCGTTTGTTCACGAATGAGATGATGCTCGATGGAGAACTCTACATCAAAATAATAATTGTCTTCGATAGGTTGTGCGTGCAGATGCCATCTGTTCTTATGGAGCTCGCGACAAATTTTATTACGTATACTCTTGAAGAGATACGACTTCACATATAGTGTACTGCTTAATGATTTGCGTGTTCTCCATAGCTCCATGAAAAGATCCTGCAGGCAGTCTTTCACAAACTCTGTGTCCTTGGTGAATTTGGTGCCATAGGTAAACAGGCTTCGGTAATGGACTTTCATCAGCTTCTCGAAGCTGGGCTTGAGTCCGCTTCTGAATTCATCCCAAAGTTTTGTTTCCTGTTCCGGTGATAATATGTATTCCAAAGCTCAGCGTAGCGTTTAGGATTTCTAAAATTCAGTCTTTTTCATTTAAAAACAAATATTGCAACCGTTTTCTGCAAACGTTTTTTTAATTGTCATGAAGACGCGTGTTTGTGTGAAAAAAAATTAGAAAACGAAGAGTAGAAATCTGCAATCGTTGTCTATACATAATTATAGTTGTCGATTGCACTACATGAATCAATATAAATACTATTCTGTCGAAGATTTTGTTCAGGACCAGCGTTTCCGATCGTGGGTAAAAAATCCTACGCGGGAAGAAGATATAATCTGGCAAAACTGGCTATCGGAAAATCGGATCAAACGTGATACGGTTGAGGAAGCCAGAGCCATCGTGTTAGCTATTCATCCCGTTCAGTATGAATCTATTAGCGACTTTGAAATTCAACGCGAAGTTGAAAGTATACTGTCTCAAATCCACGATGATGAAGAGCCTGAGCAGGTTGATGCTCCGGAAGTTCCATCGAACACACGGCATTCGCGGTGGTATGCTATAGCGGCTTCTGTTACGATCATACTGGCTATAGGCTTGTAC
>CAMLLI010000115.1 GCA_946480685.1 uncultured Flammeovirgaceae bacterium
GGTAAAAAAGTCACCGGACAACATACAGGTAATGTTCCGCTTACTGCCGGTGAACTTACAGCGGATGGCAAGCAGATCAAGCAAGGTACATTTGAGATTGACTTGTCATCGCTTACTGTAACTGACCTGAAGGATGCTGATTCAAATGCCAAACTGGTTGGCCACCTCAAGAACGAAGATTTCTTTAACGTTGCTAAATATCCGAAAGCAACTTTCGAGATCTCATCCATCACTCCCAAGACAGGTGATGAATACCTGGTGAAAGGTAAACTTACCATCAAAGGTATAACAAACGATCTGGAGTTTCCTGCAACAATCAAGAACGATGGCAAGAAGCTTACTGCAAAAGCGAAGATTGTAGTAGACCGTACTAAATATGATATCCGCTACGGTTCATCAAGCTTCTTCGATAATCTTGGTAACAAGGCTATAGCAAATGAGTTTGAACTTGATCTGAACCTGGTAGCTGCTGCGCAGGCTGGCGTTTAAAAACTGATCTAAAACAACATATAAGAAGAGGAAATGCATTTGCATTTCCTTTTTTATTTTCAGAATATATAGTTAAGTTCCTTAATAATTTTAGTCACGATGGCAAATTATCATGTTGTGAAGTCTTTGTAATATACTGCATAACATGTTTTACACATTCGATCAATATTTACTTTTGACCTGACTATATATCTATGTTGAAAAATTACCGTGTGTATGCCGTGGCGTTGCTGACGGCCATTGTTGGTTTGAAAAGCGCTGTTGCACAACCGAAACTGAAAGTTGATTATGATGCACTGAACTTCCTGGTAATGGGCGACTGGGGCAGAAATGGCGCAGATCATCAAAAGCATGTGGCTGAGCAAATGGGTAAATCTGCCGAGACACTTGGCGTTGACTTTATTATTTCAACCGGAGATAATTTTTACCCGAGCGGTGTAATCAGTGAGTTCGATCCGTTATGGAAATATTCCTTTGAAGATATATATACTGCCTTCTCGCTGCAATGGGACTGGTACCCGGTGCTGGGTAACCACGACTATAAATCCAACCCGGATGCGCAGGTTGCCTATACAAAAATAAGCCGGCGGTGGAAGATGCCTGCACGCTATTATGAAAAACGTTTCGCGATCAATGGCGATACAACAAACCAGGTATTGATTGCCTTTATTGATACTAACCCGCTGATCCGCGAATTCTATAGCAATGCAGAGTATGGTCCGAATGTACGATCGCAGGACACGACAGCACAGAAGAAATGGCTCGATAAAGTATTGTCCAATCCATCGCCTAATATAAAATGGAAAATTGTTGTGGGACATCACCCGATGTATACCGGCAGCGACAAGCGCAGAAACAGTTATGATACGCGTGCTACGCGCGGCTCTCTGAAAACTACATTGGAGAAGTATAAAGTGCATGCCTATATAGCGGGACATGACCACAGTTTACAGCACATCGTTCCTACCGGTACAACGCATCATTTTGTATCCGGGGCAGCATCGGAAGCAACCCAGGTTGGAAAGTTACCCGAAAGTAAATTTGCCGCATCGCAGTATGGTTTTATGGTGTTCAGTGTTACACGCGATAAGATGCTGGTGCAGGTGATTGAATATACCGGTGCCGTGCTCTATAGCACCGAGATAAAACGATAGTGACGCCACCATTTCACTAACCATAGTATACATGAAAATTAAAAAAAAGTTTTTGCTGGCCGTGCTGGTAGCATTGGCTGGTTGCGATCATGAAGTAATTAAACCGCAGGCAGCGGACGAATCAGCAGGTAACGAAACTGCTGGTATAGCTGCATCGGCAAGAGCCGCATCATCAGGTACTTTCTCGGTGCTGACGTATAACGTGGCTGGCTTGCCGGAAGGCTTGTCAAGCTCTAATCCGGAAGCGAATACACCGGAGATCGGGTTGCGCATTCGTGATTATGATATAGTACATGTACAGGAAGATTTTAATTATCATGCTGCCCTGTATGCCAACGACAATCATGCATACCGCACGCCTACCAGTGGTGGTGTACCCTTCGGTGACGGACTCAACACGTTGTCCAAATTTCCCTATACAGATTTTCAACGTGTTAAATGGAATAACTGCAACGGTACTGATTGTCTCACGCCAAAAGGTTTTACATTCAGTCGCATACGCATTGACGAAGGTATATACGTAGATTTCTACAATGCACACCCGAATGCCGGTACTGCTACGGCCGATCTTTCAGCAAGACGTGCCAACATAACGCAACTCTCGCAATATATAGCACAGAACTCCGCAGGGAATGCCGTGATTGTGATGGGTGATCTCAACTGCAGATATACCCGTGCTGAAGATAATGTGCGCGAACTGATAACAAACAACGGACTGACGGATACCTGGATACAACTGGTGCGCAATGGAAATATACCAGCCGCGGGAAGTCCTGCGCTCGTGTGTGAATTTCCGAACATGACAAATTCTTGTGAAGTAGTGGACAAGATCTTTTATCGCGACAGTAAATTTATAGACTTCACACCAACGTATTATCAACTGGATGACGCGGATTTTGTTACGGATGATAATCAACCGCTGTCTGATCACTATCCGTTGCTTACAAATTTCTCATGGTCACTCAAGAGCGGCTTTTTGCTGAGCGATTTGTTTGGTGGTCCGCATGGTACACCGTTCAATGATCTCGTGCAACTCACAACCACTTCCACAGCCAGTAAATTTATTATCCGCGGAGCATCGCGTGTAGACCAGGTTGCTGTGCAGCTTACAACGGGTGCACTACTGCAACACGGAGGTACCGGTGGCACAGAGAAGTCGCTTACGTTGAATGCGGGTGAGTATGTTCAATCCGTAAAATTGTGCTCCGGACAAAAAGATGGTCGTACGCGTATATTCTATATTGAACTGCGTACCAACCAGGGAAGAAGTATAGCTACCGGTGCGCAAACCAGTTCTACCGTTACGTATACCGCTCCGACAGGCTGGCGCGTTACCGGTTTCTTCGGGAACTCCGGTGATGAGCTTGACAAACTTGGAATTATATATACCGCTAACTAACGGTACTAATAAAAATGAAAGCCGGCAACTATAGATAGTGCCGGCTTTTTTTATGGAAAGGTGTAAATTGATACTCTTTATTTCATCGAGTCATTTACCGGTTGGCTGTCTACAAATTGCTCGAACGACACAATCTTTCCCGCTTTCAGTTTCCACAAATGAACAACACGCGCCACGAACGACTTGTTCGTAATCTTATTGATGCCGGTATAGGTACCATAGGCTGCTACTTTATCTCCGTCTGCTATATATCCATCAGGTGTAAATTTATACCCGATCCATTCCGTAGCTAAACGGTGAAATACATTTTTACTGATTTCATCAAATCCAGTATAGGTACCACTATACGGAAAACCTTTGGCTTCAGTCCATGTAGCGTCTGCAGCCAGGTACAGTTCCAGGTTCTTGCCATTTTCTTCGGAGGTTTTGCCCTCGTATGTGCTTCTTATAATGTCCAGGTTTTGCATGCGATGGTGTTTGATTTACAGCAACATCATGAGTGTTGACAGGCCGATGCTAAATATATACTTCATGCAGCTTTCTACCATTTCATCTCACCGGTATTTACTTTTGCGCCGATCTGTAAGGCAATTTCAAATGTCAGGGATGGGTAGTGTGCTTTAATAGCTTTGATCAATGCTTCTGAAGTTTTATTCGTCTTCAACGCCTCTTCATAGTATTGAATATATTCTTTCGTATGTTTTACAGAAGCCATGGTGAATGCTGCATCTGCCTTGGCGTGTGCCGGTATTACAATTTCAGGATGCAGTGATGCGATCTTGTCTAAAACAGTTATCCAGTTGTTACGCGCTTCGGTTGTTTGTGCATCAGCCATCCACAGGTTGAATGTATTTCCGAATACATTTATACCGCCGGCAACTGCTTTGGCAGAAGGAATCCATACAAAAGTTCTGGAGGGAAATTCATCCAATCCGATAACTTCAAGTTTCTCGCCTTCTATATCAATCGTATTACCTGGCAGCACCTGAGGCAAAACTATATTTGATGTAATAGCCTTGCCGAGTTTTCCGCCCCACACGTCCAACTTTTTCTGAGCTGTTGCTTTGATGTGATCGATCGTTGCAGGAGTTGCATATACGGTTACATCCGGGAAGTGTCTTTTAAAAACTTCAAGACCGAAGTAGTAATCAGGATCGCCATGACTCACATAAATGGTTGTTAATTTTTTTCCGGACTGCTTGATGCGCTGTGCTACGGTTTCAGCATCAGCTAATGTAAATTGTGCATCGATTAATACTGCGCGGGATTTTCCGGATACAATTACTGAAGCTACACCGAAACTGTTATCGGATGCGTTGAATACTTCGAGTGTTAATTTTCCCGCTTCAATTTTTTTGAAGCTTTGTGCCTGTCCCTCCATAATGAATAAAATTGAAATTGTTAGAAATAAGGTTGCTATAATTTGCTTCATCGTGTTGTCGGTTAAAAGACAGGCAAAGCTATTCCCGTCAACACCGATATAGCATTGAACAAGTTCAACAAATTCAAAAGCCTATTTCCCCTGAGACAGTTTTTTCCTGATTTTACTTACAAACTCGTGGCTGATGCCTAGGTACCCGGCAATAAGGCGATTGGACAGGCGTTTATGATGCGGATATTTTTGAATGAAATCGATGTAACGTTCATCTGCCGTTTTACTTAGATTATCGATCATGCGTCTCTGCAGTGCAACGTGCGTCTTTTGTGTCATGATCCGGAACAGCCTTTCAATTTTAGGATAATGTTCGTAGGCAAAGTCCTTGTCCGTTTTATTGATGAGACAGACTTCACTGTCTTCCAACGCTTCTATATATAGGCTTGACGGTTTGCCGTTGGTAAAACTGTCGATGTCTGTAATCCACCAATCGGTGGTAGCAAAATATAGTATCTGCTCAAAGCCACTGTAGTCGACATGATAAATGCGAAAAAGTCCTTTTGAGACAAACCCTTCAAAGCCGCATACTTCACCTTCTCTCAAAAGGTATTCTTTTTTCTTAACCGATTTCAGTTTGAATAACCCGCAGAAGTCTTCCAGTTCTTTATCAGAGATCGAAATATGTTTGGCTATGTTTTCTTTGAGCGATTCTATCATAGTTAAATATCCGTCAACTATTTCGAATTCTCAAACGGCCGGTATATACTTTTTGTTTCTGTTGAGAATATTAAAACAGCAGCGAATATAAATAGCTTACTGCCGGTTAAATTCGGTAAAGAACGCTTCTTCAAAGCTTGCACCGATCGGTATTTCCTGGTTGGGGCCAAGGCTAACAATCTTGTTTCGCACACCGGTTATCAATTTGAATGGAATGATATAGGAGCGATGTACCCGTATGAATTCTTTTGGTGATAATTTAGACAGCATGGTTTTCATGGTCATGCGGGTCAGTATCGTTTTTCCATTCTGTAAATGGATCTTCAGATAATCCGCCAGTCCTTCAATAAAGAATATATCGGCTGTTGCAATTTTTACCAGGCTATATTCTGCGCGGATAAAGATGTGTTTCTGTTCGCGGCTTTCCTTCTGATTCAGAAAATTATAGTATTCATGTGCTTTGTTAACAGCAACCTCGAAGCGCTCCTGGGAGTATGGCTTTAGTAGGTAATCTACCGCGCTCAGGTTGAAGCCTTCAATAGCATATTCGCTGTGTGCCGTGGTAAAGATCACCATCATGTCCTGCTCTATATCTTTATAAAAATCGATCCCTGATATAGCCGGCATGTGTATATCCAGGAAGATAAGATCGATGGGATGCTTTTGTAAATACTTTTTGCCTTCGCTGGTTTGTGTAAAGGTCTTCTCAAGTTTCAGGAAACTTACGTTGCCGCAATAGGCTTCCAGTATTTCGAGCGGAAGCGGTTCGTCATCTATAGCAATTGCCTTTATCACAGGTGAAGGATTAGTTGTACACGGAAATATTTCTCATCATCATTTAAAATCAGGAAGTGCTGCGAGGGATACAATAGCTGCAAGCGCGATTTTGTATTCTCTATGCCGTGGCTGCTCTTCATGTGCGGATCGAGTGCTATTTTTACTTTGTTGTTCTCTACGGTAAGCTTCAGACTTTGCTCTTCTATTTCAATCTGAATGTTAATGGACGATTCTTCGTCAGGATTAACACCATGTTTAAAAGCGTTTTCAATGAAGGGGATCAGCAGGAGCGGAGCAATGGTTTGATCGGTTAATGTACCCGTTACTTTATAAGACAGTTGTACACGTTTGTCCAATCGCATTTTTTGCAGATCGATATAATCGTTGATGTAACTGATTTCTTTCTCGAGTGACACACGACCGTTGCCCGTTTCGGTTACAATATAGCGCATCATGCCGGAGAGTTTCAGAATGCTGCTCGCTGTAGCGGCCGACTTTTCGCGTACTGCCATAGCATATATATTGTTCATGGTGTTGAACAGGAAGTGCGGATTGATCTGCGCTTTTAGCGAGAGTAACTCTGCATGGTTACGGGCCATCTCTGTGTGGTATAGTCGGCTTCTTACACGCAACAGAATCGAGAACAGTATAACGACAGCGTATAGAAATATATGATGCCGTATCTCTTCAATAAACGATGAACCCTGTGGAACCGGTGGTACCGCCTGCCCGACAGGAGGATTGTATATAAATGGATTACGTCCTGTAGCAAAAGATGGCAGCAAGGTAATGATGCAGAAACCCAGCACCACCAACCCGGTGTAAATGATATACTTCTTTTTGAAGTAGAATTGAGGAATAAGCACAAAGAAGTTCAGATAAAAAATCAGCAGCATGATAGCGTTGCCGATAAAATCACGTTGCGTGGGGCGTGAGAAAATAAAATCCTTTTCTTCAGGCGGATGCGGAAAGAGAAATAAAGGGAGTACCAGAAAAATGATACAGCCGATGATATGCCACCAAATATATTTTCGCGTACTCATGAATTGGGCGCTTGACATGAATGTAGATCAACCGCATAAAAGTTATAAAAAGGAATGGTTATACACGCCAATCCGATTCAAACTTAACACGCCAATCTGAAAAAATATAAATATTGCGATGGACAACGCTTTTGTGTCGAAAAACAGAATTGTAGCTAATGATCAATATACTAAATTCCCGGTGACGTTGTTACAACGCGTTGATTTGTGTGACTATTTTATACGGCAACAGCTTTCGTTTGCCGTACTTCAAAAACAGAAGTATATTCCTCTTTACCACGCAGAATACATTCTTCTACATGTTGAATGGTATAGTCGGGTGATTGTTGTATCCAGTCTGCCACGCTCTGCGATACCAGTAACTCTTTTTTATACCGGCTGCACAATTCCAATATACGTGCACAGGTGTTCAGTACATCGCCATGATATAGCAAATCGCGTTTGCCGCCCAGTGCTTCCGATGCTGATACCAGACCGGTGTGGGCCGCTGCTTTAAATTCAGGAAAGATGCCAAACTTCTCCAGGTATAGCTCACGGTTTTGGGCGAGTCGCTTTTTAAAAGCGTAAAAGAGTTTAATGCATTTTGCGTTTTTCTTGTCAGCGTCCGTGCGCCAGGTAAGTACTGCTTCATCGCCTACAAACTGGTATATCTCTGCCTGGTGAAGTGCGATCACTTCGGTAAGATCATTAAAGCACGTGTTCAGAAAACGACTATAGCGTGTATGGCCGAGTTGTTCGGCAATGGTAGTTGATGATTTCAGATCAATGAACATGAAGACACGATCTTCTTCCTGCGGAACACGATATTTACCTGTAATAAAATTAAACATCGTGCCTGGTCCAATGTGGTAGTGTACCACTCTCAAGAGGTTAAGGATCATACTGAACAACATCACATAAATGAAGCCTGACCAGAATAAACCTGTTTGCAGAAATGTAGCAGTGTCCTCCAGCGTATCAACCCACGACTTATTGAAATATACCCTGGCAAATAAAGCCTGCACCAGCGCAATGCCGATGATTACCGTTGTTGTTGTAATGATAAAGCGCGATAGCGTATAGAGGCGTCTTGGCAGATGTGCTATGCGTGGCAAAACATTAAACTCGATCAGCGCCATGCCTGCACCGGTAACAACACCGGCCAGTACAATGGCTAATGTAACCATACCGTCCGGCAGCTTTTGCATCACCGAAGAATCGTTGCCGAGTTGATTCAGTACTCTGAAAAGTATTAAACCTCCTATATATACTGACATCAGGATAAGGACCTGCGATATTTTGCCGGATTTTGTATTCATAAGCGGCTATACTTTTTCGGAACTGTATGGTAAAGAATTATTGCAAAGATGAGATTATTAATAGAAAGAGTAATGCCGGTTGTGCTGAATTAATTACTACCCCAAAGCAAAAATACCGCAACCCGGACATTACCCCTATATTTTCATGGCGGACATATTGGTGTGTGATGCCCATTTATTCAGTTGTGCAAAAAAATAATGTAGGGTGTCTGAACTCTATACCACATACCTAAACCTGCGACACCCTGACATTATTATTATCGATACTATATATATATAATGATTGCCTTACTGGCGACTGTGTACTTTATAAAAGGATAATGCCGGATACCCTGAATAATTACTACCCCAAAGCAAAGACCCGGTACAACCGGACACTACCCTTAGTTTTTTATAGAAAAATAATGTCGGGTGCCGGATAGCAATATCCCCATATCCAAACCCGCGGCACCCTGAACATTACTTTTATACTATACTGATTAACATTGTATGTGTTTACTATTACACTGCGATAGAGATAATGCCGGATACTTGAATAGTTACTACCCCAAAGCAAGAACTCAAACACTCCGGACATCACTCTATATCTGCAGTATATTTTTTACAGCACTGGTTTTATACCCGGCG
>CAMLLI010000116.1 GCA_946480685.1 uncultured Flammeovirgaceae bacterium
AAGTGTTGTGAAGACAGAAGCCGATGTCGAGAAGGCGTGGCGTTATGCACAGGAGGGGAGTCGCAGTGGAAGCGGCCAGGTGATCATCGAAGGATTTATTGATTTTGATTATGAGATCACGTTACTCACCATCCGTCATCGTGAAGGCGTGTCTTTCTGTGATCCGATCGGACATCGACAGGAACATGGCGACTACCAGGAGTCGTGGCAGCCGCATCCCATGAATGAGAAAGCTTTAGCCGAGGCTCAGCGTATAGCCCACAGCGTTGTGGACGCACTCGGAGGCTATGGTATATTTGGTATGGAATTCTTTGTAAAAGGAGATATAGTTTACTTCAGTGAAGTTTCACCACGGCCGCATGACACCGGAATGGTGACCATGATCTCGCAGGATTTGTCGGAGTTTGCATTGCATGTACGCGCTATATTGGGGTTGCCGGTCCCGGTGATCCGACAACTTGGTCCGTCAGCATCCTCGGTTATTTTAGTGCGGGGCGATTCATCCTCTGTTTCCTTTTCAGGTTTTGAACAGGCATTGTCAGAACCCGATACACAGCTTCGTCTTTTTGGTAAACCCGAAGTGAAAGGCGAGAGGCGCATGGGTGTATGCCTGGCACGGGCCAACTCCATCGAAGAAGCGCGCAACAAAGCGAATCGTGCTGCAAATAGTATCCGGTATAGTCTGCAGTAAGTTGTAGATTGAGGATTAATTCTCTTATCTTTAGTTGCTTTACCATTACTCACGGGTCATGATTGACAATACCAAACTTGAACATTTCAGAAACCTCGTTTCGCTTATCACCGCCGATGGCAAGATTGAAGAAGTTGAACGCGTTGCACTCTTTAAGATAGCTTACACACTCGGTATACCGCTGGACCGTTTCAACCTCATGCTTGAGCGTGGCCATGAGTATCGTTTTCTCATTCCTCAAAACAACCACGAGCGCGAAAAGCAACTCGAAGATATGATCGAACTCGCTCTCGTTGATGGCGACTTTGCCCCAGCCGAAATAGAACTCATTACCATGGTAGGCGAGAAGCTCGGCTTTACCCACGCTGAAATCACCCACATTATACAGACGCACAGTGAAGCGTTGAAATAGAAGGGCTGCTAGCTGCAGGTTGCTGGCTGCAAGCTATATAGCTGCGAGCTGCGAGCTGTGAGCTTTGAGCTGTGAGAGGAAAAAAAGCTTCCAGTCACTGGCTACAAGGAGACATAAATTATAACTACTCTTAAAGTAAAAGATATAGCTTACCAATAAACAGCTAGTAACTGGCAACTAGCTAACCAACCGTTTTCTTCCCGCAGCTCACAACTCATGGCTCGCAGCTATATATTTAGCAACAACCACGCTCTGTTAACGCCAACCAATCCTGCAACCAGCAGCCAGTAGCCAGCGGCCTTTCCTTTCGCTTTCTCGCAGCTCGCAACTCACAGCTCGCAGCTATATATTTAGCAGTCGCCACGCTCCGTCACCAATTGTCCTGCAACCAGCAGCCAGTAGCCAGCAGCCTTTCCTTTCCGCAGCTCAAGGCTCGCAGCTATACACCAGCCGCCAGCAGCTTTCCTCTCGCCATTCGCGGTACGTTTTCCACTCTCCATAGAGATTGCCTATTGTGCGATAAATAAAATCGCTTTGATCTATAGGCGTATGATTGTCCACTTTTGAGGCGGTATAATTTTAAAACAATCCTTAATCTGCCATTTTATGAACAAAAGAATTCTCCTTGTAACAGGAGGCTTACTGCTGGCGCTGAGCGTCAATGCCCAGCAACATCTAACAACCAATACGGGTGCTCCGGTTGGTGATAATCAAAACTCGAAGACTGTCGGACAAAATGGTCAGGTTCTGCTGGAAGATATTCATCTTATCGAGAAGCTTGCTGCATTTGATCGTGAACGTATTCCCGAACGTGTTGTACATGCCCGTGGTGCCGGTGCGTATGGCGAGTTCGTTGCAGCCGATAATTTCTCAACTGTAACACGTGCATCTTTTCTGAATGAGAAGGGAAAGAAGACTCCGGTATTTGTGCGTTTCTCTACGGTGGTACATGGCAATGGTTCTCCGGAAACACTTCGTGATCCGAGAGGCTTCGCTACGAAATTCTATACGGATGAAGGTAACTATGACCTGGTTGGTAACAACCTGCCGGTGTTTTTTATTCGCGATGCGATGAAGTTCCCCGACATGGTGCATGCATTTAAACCATCGCCTATATATAATAAGCAGGATCCGAACCGGGTATTTGATTTCTTCTCGAATGTACCGGAAGGCACACACATGCTGACCCGTGTATACTCTGACCTCGGTATACCGGCCAACTATCGTGAGATGGATGGCTCCGGTGTACACGCTTTCAAATGGGTAAATACCAAAGGCGAAGTTACGTATGTGAAATATACCTGGAAGAGTTTGCAAGGTGTGCGCACGCTGACGTCAGAAGAGGCAGCGAAAGTACAGGCCCAGGATTTCCAGCACGCAACGGTAGACCTATACGAAAACATCCGGAAAGGTAATTTTCCTTCGTGGGAATTATATGTTCAGCAGTTAAAAGCGTCTGAATTTGAAAAGCTGGATTTCAATCCGCTTGACCCCACCAAAGTATGGCCTGAGCAGGTGGCTAAGTTAACACTCGTGGGCAAGATGACGTTGAATCGTGTGCCGGGTAATTTCTTTGACGAAGTAGAGCAATCCGCTTTTGCTCCGGGCACATTGGTGCCGGGTATAGAACCTTCGGAAGATAAACTCTTACAAGGTCGTCTCTTTTCATATTTTGATACACAACGTCACCGTATAGGGGTAAATTTCCAGCAGATACCGGTGAACGCACCGAAGGTAGCCGTAACTTCCAACAACCAGGATGGAGCCTATAGCAACCGCCAGAAGAACTCGGATGTAAATTACCAGCCTTCCGTAACGAGCAGTAATTTACCAGACGACAGTCAGTATAAATATTCGCAAAGTACATTCACCAATACAGCGAGTGTGCAGCAGAAGATCAGCAAGCCAAATGACTTTAAACAAGCGGGGGAATTTTATAGAAGTCTCTCGGAGAAAGACAAGGCCAATCTGATCAAGAACCTCACGGGTGATCTCGCACAGGTACAAAACAAAGATGTAGTGAGAAAGATGGTAGGCTATTTCTATATGGCCGATGCAGACTATGGCAAACGCCTGGCCGCATCTCTTAAACTTACACGCGAAGAAGTCGAGAAACTTTTTAGATAATATACTTTTATAACAAGGCTGTCTGCAGATATATACCTGCAGGCAGCCTTTATCTACACAATGAATACAATCACTGTACTGTCACTATCCTATAAACATGCCGTGCTGGACGTACGCGCTGACTTTCAGTTTAACGATGAAGAGCGAAAACAATGGTATAGTGATCTGCATACTATACCCGGGCTAAAAGGCGGCATAGTACTTTCCACTTGCAACCGAACGGAATTTTACCTGGAAACAAGTGCTGAGTTTTCTCCTAGAGATTTCATTCAGGAAATGCAACTGCGCAAGGGTACAACTATACCGGATGACCTGTTTGAAATCATTACAACACCGGATGAAAGCGTGCGCTATAGCATGGAAGTTGCGAACGGACTGCACTCCATGGTGATGGGCGATAAACAGATCATTGCACAGGTAAAAAATGCATACCGCGAAAGCATGGAGGCAGGAAGAATTACCACATTGCTGGAGCGTATGTTTCAATCCGTATTCAGAAGTTACAAGCGCATTCACAATGAGACCGCACTGCACACAGGTTCCAGGTCTATCAGCTTTATAGCCCTTAAGAAAATTCATAAGGTAATTCAGCGTCCAGCGGGATATATATCGATCCTGTTGATTGGTGCGGGTGAGATTGCTGCCGACTTTATGAAGTATGCTACTGCAAAGGGCTTTCGTGTAACGATTACGAACCGCACCGCCGAACGTGCTAACGCACTGGCTACACGCTTTAATTGCGGCACCATTTCATTTGATCGTTTTCACGACAACTTATATGCGTTTGATGTGGTGGTATCATGTGCATCCATGAAAGGTATAATTACAGATGCTCAATTGCAACCGGAACAGGCGCCTGTACTTATCGATCTTACCACATACAGAAGTATTGACTTGAAGCAACCGGAGGGCTACACGTTTTTTTCGCTGGATGATCTTGGTAAAGAACGTGACCTGCACGACACATTACAGGCTCAAGCCGTTGAACCTGCACGGCAGATTATAGCGGAAGAGAAAACGATCTTCGGACAATGGCTTTTCTTACGGAACAAGCCACGGGCCGTGCTGCAAGCTACTTCGTAATTGAAATATACTTGATGACTAATGTTATGAACAAGAAAGCGATACTGCTGGTAAACCTGGGCTCACCATTGTCTCCAAACGTTGGTGATGTGAGGCGATACCTGCGACAGTTTTTGATGGATGGAAGAGTGATCAACAAGTCATATCTCTTCCGGTGGATGCTGGTAAACCTGGTCATTGCCCCATTCCGGTCCTATAAATCCGCGAAAGCGTATCGTGCTATATGGCATGATAATTCATTTCCATTAATTCGCACCGGGCAGGAGGTAGCCGCTAAATTACAGTCGGCATTAGGCGAAGAGTACGAAGTGTTTCTGGCGATGCGTTATCAACAGCCGTCCATTGAAGGTGTATTGTCCGAAATTCAAAGCAAAGGATTTTCTTCTATAAAAGTAATTCCGTTGTTCCCGCAATATGCTTCGGCCACCAGTGGTTCGGTTGTACAGGAAGTTATGCGCGTTGTCAGTCGCTGGGCGGTAATTCCAAAGATTACATTTGTTGACAAATTTTATGACGCGCCACTCTTCTCAAAAGCTTTTGCGTCCATCGCGGAGAGTCAGGTAACTATAGCAGGATACGATGCCTATATATTCAGCTATCATGGCATCCCAAAAAGTCAGTTGGATGAAGAGACACGGGATCATGTTTGTCTGAATACATTGTGTGACTACTGCGAGCACATCACTACCGCTACTGAATATTGCTACCGCGCCCAATGCGTGCGCACGACACAAAAGATAGCGCGGGCGTTGCGTCTTCCGGTTACGCGTACCGTCACCAGCTTTCAATCACGGTTGGGAAGCGAGGAGTGGACAGGCCCCTATACACACGATGTTATTGATGCCTTCGGAATGCAAGGCAAGAAAAAGATATTGGTATTTTCTCCTGCGTTTGTAGCCGATTGCCTTGAGACAACCGTTGAGATCGGTGTAGAGTATAAAGAAATGTTTCATCAGCAGTACGGAGGAACGCTTGATCTTGTTCCTTCACTCAACACCAACCCGGTATGGATCCAACTGCTCCGCGAGCTGGCCGTTGATAAATATATACCGACAGCCGCTGAATCCAAAACTATCACCTTAACAAAACTTGATCTTTCTCTGAATTAACAGCTATGATTTTCCGTATTACAATCTTTATACTGCTTGCCACTATTACAGCACAAAGCCAGGATATATTTTCAGCCGCGCGTAACAATGATGTGTTGTGGCTGCAACGCTATATACAGCAACGCGCTTCGGTTGACACTACCGATCAACGCGGTTCAACACCGTTGATCATTGCTGTATATAATCACCAGGCAGAGGCCGCCAGGATATTGCTCGATGCAAAAGCAGATCCGAACAAGCAGGACAAGATGGGCAACACGGCCTTGATGGGTGTATGTTTTCGCGGCTATACGGATATGGCAGCTTTACTCATGCAGTATCATACTGATGTTAACCAGGTAAATTACAACGGAGCTTCAGCACTTATCTTTGCCGCTACATTTGGTCATGCTGAAATTGTTAAACTCCTGTTGAATGCCGGAGCGAATAAAGCGTTAACCGATAACACCGGTAAGAATGCATTGCAGCATGCACAACTGCAACAGAACGAAGCAATTATAGCATTGCTGCAATAGCGAAGGATTTGCAGGACGATACCGATGCATTGGTTATATTCGTGCCAGTATAAGTCGGCAGCGACCGGCATCAACGATCAACCCTGCATTCATGGCAAAGCGTTCGCAGCAGAAAACGGAGACACCGGTATATTGTCTGGATACATTCAGTGAGAAAGCAAAAGAAAATGCTTTTTACATTGAGACACTCAAAAGTCACCTGAAGCAACATCCGTTCATCAGTAAACCGCATCGTCATGATTTTTACCTGGTGCTATATATCACGCAGGGAAGTGGTGAGCATACGATCGACTTTGTTACCTACCCGGTTGCACCGAACAGTTTTTTCTTAATGACTCCGGGACAGGTACATTCGTGGAAGCTTAGTGCCGATGCCGATGGTTTTATACTCTTCTTTACTTCCGAGTTTTATCAGCTTGACAAGAGTGAAAAACATTTGCTTGGCTTTCCATTCTTTCAGTCGCTCAACACCGATGCACATCTTCAACTCAAAAAAAATGCTGAACCGATGATCGATGTGATCATTCGCGAAATGCTTCGCGACTATACATCAAACGGCTCGCTGAATCTTCAGCTCTTTCGCAGTTACCTCGATATAATTTTACTCAAGCTGGCAGATCATTATCCGCAGCGAAGTAACGGTGTGGCATCGTCCAACAGCACCTATAAGCTTCGCATGCTGGGCGAACTTATTGATCAGCATTATAGTGAACACAAACAGCCTCATGTATATGCTTCACTCATGAATTTATCCGCATCGTATCTGAATAATTTATGCAAGCAGATGTTAGGAAAAACGTTGAGCGATCTCATCCAGGAGCGCATTGTTCTCGAGGCAAAACGTTTCTTTGCTTATTCCGATCTTACCATCAGTCAGGTGTCGGACAAACTCAATTTCAATGAAGCATCCTATTTCATCCGCTTCTTTAAAAAACAAACCGGTGTTACGCCTGAGCAATTTCGCGAGCAGATAAATCGTGCTATATAAACGCTGTTTTGTACGCTAACTTTTCCCTTTCCGAAAGCGTTTTTTACAGTGAACAACAACTTGAATTATGGTAGGAAAAGGAACAAAACTGTATAGCGTGCTGCACCAGAAATGCCCGCGCTGCCACGAAGGCGATATGTTTTCTCATAGTGTGTGGAGTCCTAAATTTTCAACCATGCACAAGAATTGTCCGGAATGTGGTTTTGATTTTATACAAGAGCCATCGTATTACTTCGGTGCCATGTATTTCAGTTATGCCTTCCAGGTAGCCGTGTTTGTATTGGTATACCTGGTGCTGCGATATACTTACGATCCGGATACCTGGACGTACGTAATCTTTATGATACTGGGAGCGATACTGATACTGCCGATCAACTTCCGCATGTCGCGCGCGGCATGGATTAATCTGTTTGTATCATACCAGCCGAACGGAGATCGTCACCTGGCTGAAAAAATATGAAATCAGGGCGGTAAACTCTTCGATTGTCATTCAAGTGTATTACTTTTAACATCCGATCGAAAAAGGATGGGAAAGGAGCACAGACACCTATGAAGATTTTACTGATTGATGATGAGCAACTTGATGTTTTTATAGCCCAGAAACTCCTGAGCCTGGAGTTTGATACCACGGGCATTGCATCGTATGGGCAGGCACTTCAGTGGGCAAAAGAAAATCACTTTGATGTTGTTCTGATCGATTATTACCTGGAAGATGGCAAGCTGGGTAAAGATATGCTTCGCGAACTTCTTGCTATAAAAGGAAAAGCGTTCAAGCCCTATTTACTTACCAACTATGTAGACGGTCAGGAATATGAGGGTTTGAAAAGAGACGGCTTCCTTGCTATCATTGAGAAACCGCTTACGCTGGAGAAGTTCAAACAGCAATTACAATTATCCTGAAATATATACTGGTATAAATGCGGTAACACACGTGTGGAAACAGGTGTGTTACCCTGCGTTAGTTCTGTATACTCTTGAGTGGACTCTCAATATAAGTAACATCCGGTTCGCGTGCCGGTATATGTACCGGTGACAACTCCAGATCATTTAGCAACAAAGCATCCGGTACAATGAATGAGACAAGTCCGTTGCTACCCGTGTCATTGGTATAAACCCGTTGTAGTTTGCTGATGCCGGCGATGCGTTTCAGATTTTTCAACGCTACGGAAGTCAATCGCACCCTGCGCATCAATTCTTCTTTTCCGGTAGCAAGATCTACTTTATAGAACTGCGAAATGCCCTGACCGGATTCTGAACTTTCACGGGCGATGATCGCGAAGTCAAGTCCTTCCGCACGTGCTGTCTCAATCAAAGCCTGCTTCAGAGCCTGCTGCGATATACCTTTATCACTCACCACTTCCAGCACCCCCGGACCGTTGGCATGACCTGTAGCGGTTTGTCCCGGACGTGACAGCGATCGATCGTTCATCAGATTTTTCAACACACCTTTTTCCACGAGTACAAGTTGATCTGCAGGTACTACACCTTCTTCATCAATGTTGTACGAGCCAAGCAGTGTCTCACCATTGAATTTACGAAGCGGAGCACGTGCATATATACTGATGCTGTTGTCCACGATGATTTTACCAATGCGGTTATCCATTGTGTTCCCTGCATCCGGACGATTTTCATTTATATTCGGAATGTTATCCGTTGCCATCAATCCATCACGCGATGTCAGAAATATATTCGAAAATACCTGTGCCGTAGCAGCACCTATAAAAAGCACCGGGCCTGTATAATCATCTTCGAGTGTAACTTCGTCTCCGCTTTTCAATAAGCGTTCAGCAACCGTCTTTGCTTCAGCCTGTACTTTTTCAAGCGCGGGAAGATCATCCGGAGAAGTTACCTGGTAACCTATATTATCAAATGCAGAATCCCCATTCTTGTTTTTTACTTCGATGCGGCAATGCAGCATC
>CAMLLI010000117.1 GCA_946480685.1 uncultured Flammeovirgaceae bacterium
CAACTACTTCAATAGCTATACTTTCCCGTCATACGAGAACTCTGAAAACAACTCATCTTTTACGTATGCAGAAGGTGCCGGCTCATTTGCAACGTGGACACTTACCAATACGGCACAGTATAAGAACAAGTTTGATGCACACAGTATAGATATACTCGCAGGTGTTGAAGCACTCAACACCGGAACAGGAAGAAGTGTTAACGGTTCAGGTCTGAACCCTTTCCTGTACGACTTGAACTATATCAACGTTACCAACACACAGCCAGGTGGCCGTGTTACAGGAAGTACATATAGTAAAGGTGTTAACTTCTACTCCGTGTTCGGTCAGTTGAAGTATAATTTCAACGAGAAGTATATGGTAACAGGGGTTATCAGACGTGATGGTTCTTCACGTTTTGCTTCCCGTAATCGCTTCGGTGTGTTCCCTGCCGTTTCAGTGGCGTGGAGAGCTTCTGAAGAGGAATTCCTGAAAGGCCTAAACTTTATCTCTGATCTGAAGATCCGTGGTGGTTGGGGTGAAATGGGTAACTCGAACAACGTAGACCCTAACAACCAGTTCAGCCTTTGGAATGCAAGCCTTGGTCTTGCTGCGTATGATATAACAGGTTCTAACTCGGGTGTAACATCCGGTTTGTATCGTTCACGAATCGGTAACCCGAACGCGAAGTGGGAGACTTCATCTACAACCAATATAGGTTTCGATGCTTCGTTACTCGATGGTAAAGTAGATATAGCATTCGATGTGTGGAGAAAAAATACACGTGACCTGCTATACGGATCAGAAACTGCTGCCGTGGTTGGTCCGCAGGCAACCGATCCTTCTATCAACATTGCCAAAATGCGTAACGCAGGTGTGGATATTGAAATTACCACACGCGGAGACGTAGGTACATCGGGTCTTAATTACGAAGTGAAAGCAACCGGATCGTTCCTGAAAAACGAAATCGTATCACTGGTTCCCGGAGTTGAATACTTCGATGGTGGTAACACCCGCAACGGTAACGTTATACGCAACCAGGTAGGACGCGCTATATCTTCATACTTCGGGTATAAAGTTGTAGGCCTGTACCAGAATGCTGCCGATGTAACGAACTCTCCTACACAGGAAGGTGCTGCTCCCGGCCGCTTCAAGTATGCCGACATCAACGGACGCGATGCAGAAGGTAATTTAACAAACGCTCCGGATGGTAAGATCAACGCAGACGACAGAACATATCTGGGTGATCCTGTTCCTGACTTCTCCGGTGGTATTAACATCAAACTGAAGTATCAGAACTTTGAACTTGAAACATTCCTTGGTGTATTCCTCGGATTCGAGAACTATAACTTCTCCAAGTGGTTCACAGACTTCTATCCTTCCTTTACGGGGGCTGCGATCGGGACTAACGTGAAAGATTCATGGACGTTTGAAAGAGGTGGTAACACGGTACCAATCTTTGAAAACGTTTCAAACTTCTCTACCAATACACAGTCTAATTCATACTATATCGAGAAAGGTAACTATGCACGTCTCACCAACCTGCAGATTGCATACAACCTGCCTTCTGATATGCTTGGTAACTGGGGTATAACACGTGCCAGAATTTATCTTCAGGCTACCAACCTCTTTACAATCTCTAATTACTCAGGCCTTGATCCAGGTGTAGGTGGAGCGGCTGATACAACACTCGGTCTGGACTTCGGTAACCCTCCGGTAACAAGAGGTTTCAACATCGGTGTTAACCTGGGACTTTAATCACTTAATGAGATTACAGATATGAAATTTATATATAGAAATAAAAAGACAACGATATGGGTACTGGTTGCGGCCATTGTGCTGGGGCCTGTTGCCTGTAAAGAAAGCTTCCTCGAAGTGCCTGTAACGGGCGAGCTTCAGGAAGGACAGATACTGAACCAGAAAGGTGTTGAAGGTTTGCTGATTGGTGCTTACTCTGTGCTGAACGGACGCGGTAACGGCTGGCACTCCGGTGCTTCCAACTGGATGTGGGGAAGTATACGCGGTGGTGATGCCAACAAAGGTACCAATGCCGGTGACTTTAACGCGATGAACCCAATACAGCGTTTTGAAGTGGATGCCGTGAACGGTGAAGTAAACGGTAAATGGTTAGGTAGCTACGAAGGTGTTAACCGCGCTAACTATGTGCTATATCTGTTGAACAACGATCTGATCGAAGATATATCCGATGCTGTGAAGACTCGTATTATAGCAGAAGCAAGATTCCTTCGCGCACATTACTACTTCGAGCTCAAGAAAAATTTCAATAATGTACCTTGGATAGATGAGACAACGAACAAACCTGCGAGTTCCTCTGACCAGGAGATCATTGAGAAAAGTAATGTTCCGAACAACGTAGATATATGGCCGAAGATTGAAGCCGACATGCAGTTTGCGTACGATAATCTTCCGGAAACACAAAGCGAAGTTGGCCGCGCGAATAAGTGGGCAGCTGGTGCTTATCTCGGAAAGATATTGGTATACCAGGCAAGCTGGCCGGATAATGACGGTGTAGTGGTAACGAATGCTGCTAAATATACACAGGCAAGAACGGTATTGGCTGCAGTGATAGCAAGCGGTCAGACTACTAACGGTAAGAAGTATGCGCTCGTGCCTAACTTCGAAGATGTATTCAAAGGTGAAAATGAGAATCACTCTGAATCTGTATTTGCATTCCAGGCAGCAGCCGGTACGGGTGATATAAACAACACAAACCAGGATCTTGCTATGAACTATCCGTATAACACAGGTCCGACAGGTCCGGGTGAGTGCTGCGGATTTTTTGCGCCAAGCTTTGATCTGATCAACTCCTATAGAACTAATGCATCGGGCTTGCCTTTGCTGGATAATTCATACAGAGATGCTGCTGAGGAGTTGGGCGATGATCAGGGTATAAAAAGTGATGAAGCATTTACACCAGACTATACACACGATGTTGATCCTCGTCTTGACTTGACTATAGGTCGCAGATATGTGCAGTTCCTTGATTGGATGCCGCACCCTGGTTTCGACTGGATTCGCGATCAGTCTTACGCTGGTCCATATACCCAGAAGAAATATTCTTACCGTAAATCTGATAAAGGTAAATATCAGGATGGTAGCTCCTGGACTCCGGGCTATCACTCTATCAACTTCATGATCCTGCGCTATTCTGATGTACTGCTGCTGGCGGCAGAAGCAGAGATTGAAGGTGGTGGTGATCTGAATCTGGCGTTGGACTATATCAACCAGGTACGTCAGCGTGCTGCTAATTCTACCTACGTGAAAGGAAGAGTAACAGGTTTTGGTACTACAGAAGGTAAGACAGACTATAAGAAGCCTATACTGGATTTAGATCAGGATGCTGCTGATTATAATATCGGATTGTATACTGCATTTGCCAATCAGGCAGAAGCTCGTGCTGCACTTCGCTTCGAACGTAAGCTTGAGCTTGCACTCGAAGGTCAGCGTATGTACGACCTCGTTCGCTGGGGTATAGCGGAGGAAGAACTCAACGATTACCTCGATTATGACGGAGGTAAACTTCCTACAAACCTCGGTGGCGCAACCTATGCACCAACGGATCAGTTCCTGCCTATACCTCAACGTCAGATCGACTTGCAGGGTGCAGATGTGCTGAAGCAGAACAAAGGATACTGATCGTTAACCGTTAATCGTTATACGTTAGCCGTTAGTAGTAACTTCGGATAACGTATAACGGATAACGAATAAGGAATAAAAAAATACTGGCAAGGCTAATGAACATTGGCCTTGCTTTTTTTATGTTCGTACTATGAAAAGAATACCTTACCCGATACTCACCTTTATTATACTCACAGCGTTCATCAGCAGTTGTAAAAAAGAAAGCAATACGTTGTTCCGGCTTTTACCTGCGTCTGAAACCGGAGTTACATTCAATAACGTTATACAGGATAACGACTCCTTTAACATTTTGTCGTACGAGTATATTTACAACGGTGGAGGTGTAGGTGTAGCGGATTTTAATAATGATGGTTTGCAGGATGTTTTCTTCTCCGGAAACCTGGTTCCGAACAAACTATATATCAATAAAGGTAATCTGAAATTTGAAGATGTATCAGATATAGCCAGTATATCCGGCAACGGGCGCTGGTGTTCTGGTGTCAGTGTAGTGGATATCAATAATGACGGGTGGATGGATGTATACGTTACAGCGACCATGCATGCTGATTCTGCTGATCGTAAAAATATGATGTTCATCAATAAAGGCCTTAATAAAGAGGGTATACCGGTGTTTGAAGATCAGGCCGCGAAATATGGCATTGAAGTATATAAATATAGCATCGCTTCAGCATTTTTTGATTATGATCGTGATGGTGATCTTGATCTGTACGTGCTCATCAATCAACGTCTCAATAACTTCCCGACCAACTATCGTCCTAAAATGACAGACGGAAGTTCTCCGAACAACGATAGGCTATACAGGAACAATGGCGATGGAACGTTTTCAAATGTTACCAACGCATCCGGCATTACGTACGAAGGATTTGGTTTAGGACTCGCTATATCTGATTTTAATAAAGATGGCTGGCCGGATATATATGTGTCCAATGATTACTTATCGAACGACCTGCTATATATCAACCAGCAGAATGGAACGTTCAGAAACGAAATTGCAACCTATATAGGACACCAGAGTCAGTTTTCGATGGGGAATGACGCTGCTGATTTTAACAACGACACCTGGACGGACATCATTACATTGGATATGTTGCCGGAATCGAATGATCGCAAGAAAACAACCATCAGTAATAAAAGCTATCAGACCTATATCAACAACGAGCAGTATAAATATGAATACCAGTACGTGCGCAATATGCTACATTTGAACAACGGCCTGGCACAAGGTATGAAGTTTAGTGAAATAGGACAGTTATCAGGCGTATACCAGACGGAGTGGAGCTGGTCGCCTTTAATGGCAGACATTGATAACGATGGTCTGAAAGATATACTCATCACCAATGGATTCCCAAAAGATATTACCGACAAGGACTTTGCAAACTACCGTGCTGATGTGGGTAACTTTGCCAGTATAGGTCACCTTAATGATTCTATTCCCGTTATTAAAATTCCGAACTATGCTTTCCGGAATAATGGCGATCTCACATTCAGTAACGTTACACAACAGTGGGGATTGGATGCTCCCTCATTCTCCAACGGAGCTGCCTTTGTTGATTTTGATAATGATGGTGACCTCGATTACGTTATCAATAACATCAACGCAGAAGCATCAGTATATGAAAATACGCTTTATGCCCACGATGGTAAAAAGGATTCTGTAAAACATAATTTTCTCCGTGTAGCCTTAAAAGGTCCATCGCTAAATGTGCAGGCACTGGGCGCCAAAGTTACACTCTATGAACCCGGTAAGGTTCAATACCAGGAGAACTATATATACCGTGGTTTTCTTTCTTCTGTAGAGGGTGTTATGCATTTCGGTCTGGGTAAAGCAACGCAGGTGGATTCAGTAGTTGTAGAGTGGCCTGATGGTAACGTATCGGTTGTTGATAATGCGAAAGCAGGACAGTTGATTACCGTAGATCATAAGGACAGCAAACCGGGTCATAAGACAGCCGGAGCCGTTGAGCAACCTGCGCTGGTGCATGAAATTTCAGAATCACTTCAGATACATTTCAAACATACAGAGGAGGATAAGATTGACTTCAACCTGCAGCGTACATTGCCGCATAAATTTACACAGGACGGTCCCGGTATAGCAGTAGGAGATATTAATCAGGATGGTCGCGAAGATTTCATAGTAGGCGGCTCGGCCAATATAGTTGCCAGTATATTTACCCAGCAGGCAGCCGGTACATTTGTCCAGAGTCAGTTGATAAATACAACGAAGAAGATTGAAGAAGACGAAGCACTGTTGCTTTTTGATGCCGATGGCGATGGCGATCTCGATCTATATATAGTTAGCGGAAGTATAGAAGGCGCGTCAGATGCCGACTACCAGGATAAACTATATGTCAATAACGGCAAAGGTAAATTTGATCTGGCAGCCGATGCTATACCGGATACCAAAGCGAGCGGCTCATGTGTACGGGCAGCCGATTATGATGCGGATGGTGATTTGGATCTGTTTGTGGGCGGCAGGGTAGTGGCTCGCGGTTATCCGATGCCGGCAACCAGCTATATACTTCGTAATGATAAAGGTAAATTTACGGATGTTACGACCGAGGTTGCAGCTGCGGTTCAACAAGTCGGTATGATTACCGATGCGTTGTGGACTGACTTTGATAATGATGCTAAAATTGATTTGCTCGTGGTGGGCGAGTTTATGCCCATAACATTCTTTAAGAACGATGGCACTAAATTCATAAAAGCAGAAGCAACCGGTATAGAGAAATATACCGGCTGGTGGAATAGTATAACGGCAGGCGACTATGACCGTGACGGAGATATAGACTATGTAGCCGGAAACCTCGGTATGAACAATAATTACCAGGTAACAGAGCAATCACCTTTGAAGGTTTATGCGAAAGATTTTGATGGCAACGGCAGTGTAGATCCGGTGATGGCCTGCTATATGCGCGCTTCGATGACATCGGAGACAAGGAATTTATACCCGGTACATTTCTGGGATGAGCTCAACTCGCAAAGTCCTAAGTTCAGAAATAAATATTCACGCTATCGTCAGTACAGCAAAGCCACGATGGATCAACTGCTGCCTGCGGAAGATCTGAAGGATGCTGTTGTGCTTGAAGCCAATCATATGCAGACAAGCTATATCGAGAACAAAGGCAATGGTAAATTTGAGATGCGGGCGTTGCCGGTGCTTGCACAGGTTGCTCCTGTAAAAGGGCTCACTACCTTCGATGTTAATGAAGATGGTAACCTCGATGTGCTCATGATCGGTAACGACTATGGTAACGAAGTATTTGCCGGCCGGTACGATGCCTTCACAGGATTGATATTGCTCGGCGATGGCAAAGGCAATCTCAGTCCGCTTCCATCGGCCGCCAGCGGCTTTTATATACCGGGCGATGCCAAAGCTTTGGTACATCTGTCGGGTGTGAAAGGTGATGTGTTCATCGCTTCACAAAATCGCGACAGCCTGCGCGTGTTTGCTCCGGTGAAGAACACAAAAGCAAATATGTTTAAACCGGAATGGCACGATGTAAACGCTCAACTTATATATGCTGACGGACATCAGCAGAAGGTAGAATTTTATTACGGGGCCGGATACCTGTCTCAATCAACACGCGCCATGCGTATACCGGCCGGAGTGAAAGAGCTCAAAGTATATGATGCACAGGGGAGAAGCAGAACGGTGCCGGTAACGGGAAGTTGATGATATACCGCCTCATGCTGCGTGTAGCCCACCCGGTTTTACCCCCGAAATCGTGAAAAGTGACAACATTTCTGTCGTGTCCATTGAATTTCCTTTGGTTATAAATATCTTTCAAAAAAATCTTAATCTACCTTACTTATGGATGCACAAAAAGTTGACATGTACCTTATGACCAATGGAAAGTTTTTCGAAGGTCACCAGATTCCAATGGTCCGCGAAAAACTCCTGGCGATGGACGAAGCCCGTTTTGCTCAATTGCACGCAATCAATCTGAAAGATCCTACAACAATTCTGATCGTATCAATTGTTGGTGGTGGCCTGGCGATCGATCGCTTTATGATCGGTGATACCGGACTTGCAATAGCAAAACTGCTTACCTGTGGTGGTCTTGGTATATGGACTATCGTTGACTGGTTTATTATCATGGGCCGTACCCGTGAAGTAAACGCTACCAAGTTTTTCCAAATAGCGTAACCAATAACGAGTACGTTTGCTTTCCGATATGGAACCGAATAACCGGAAGATATATTGGATACTATCATTCATTTCACTGGCCGGGTATGCATGGATCGGTTTTTATTTTGCAGAACACGATCACACGGAATTTACCGTATGCATATTTAAAAATGTAACCGGTTGGGCTTGCCCTTCGTGTGGCATTACCCGGTCAGTACTTTCACTTGTGCAAGGGCGTGTAGGGGAGGCGTTGTGGATCAATCCGCTGGGTATATTGGCAGCTTTGCTGCTTATACTCATTCCGGTGTGGCTGATCCGAGACGTTGTACTGAATCAACAGACACTCTTGGAAGTCTTTCGCCAGGCAGAAGATGCAATCCGCACAAAAAAAAGTATCTACATTCCGTTAATCATACTCGTGGTGATTAACTGGGGGTGGAACATCATGAAAGACCTGTAATACCTGTATCATTATGGCAGAAGTTGTAGCGTTTCCGTACCGGCCCGATGACTATGAAAGTGAGAAGGCTTCCAATAGTTATCTCATGTCACTGGTGGCCGTCATTGCCGGGTTGCCTTTACCTATTGTCAACCTCCTGGCTACCGGTTTTTTCTGGCTCAGCAATCGCAAAGGGACATTCTTTGTTCGCTGGCATTGTATGCAGGCATTATTGTCGCAGGTATTTGTGCTCATCATGAACAGTGCCGGCTTCTATTGGACATTGTCGATCATCTTCGGTGACAAGGAAGTGTCCAATACCTATATAGCGTACCTCATCACCATCTTTATTTTTAATGTAGGTGAGTTTATCATGACTATATATGCTGCTGTAAACACTCGCAAAGGCCAGCATGTTTACTTCTGGTTCTTTGGCCCGCTTACTGACCAATTCTGTAAACCCTGATTATGGCTAACAAGATTTTAACGCAACTGGTAGTTATTGTTGTCTCATTTTTCGGACTGTGGTTTCTGCTGAGTCAGATAGAATATATAGGGGAGGGCGACATGCATCGTTTCGCCCAAGAGAGTGAAAGG
>CAMLLI010000118.1 GCA_946480685.1 uncultured Flammeovirgaceae bacterium
ATTAAAGAGGAGCGAACCTTAACTAACGCGAGACGAATCCAAAGACCTGATCGGCCTACAGGGATTGCCGGCAGCAAATACATCTGCAGGAATATCTTTTGTTACAACACTGCCTGCGCCAATCACGGTTCGATCACCAATGTTTACCCCGGGACAGATCACAGCGCTTCCGCCAATCCACACATCTTCTCCGATGGTGATCGGTTTCGCATACTCAAGACCTGTAGCACGTTCGCGGAAATCCAATGGATGTGTAGCGGTATAGATTTGTACGTTAGGACCGAAGAGTGTGCGACTTCCGATCGTAACATGGGTTACATCCAGAACAACACAATTGAAGTTGAAAAATACTTTCTCGCCGAGCCTGATGTTATAGCCATAATCGCAGTAGAAGGGAGGCTGTATCCATAATCCATCGGAAGCATGAGGCAACAGTTGCTTCAGTATTTCAGCCCGAAGTACGGTCTCATTCTCGGCTGTTTCATTCAATCGCTTCAGCAGGAGACGTGTAGCGGTTCTTTCATCGGAGATCTCTTTGTCGAGAGCATTGTATAGCTCACCGGCAAGCATTTTTTGTTTTTCTGTTTTCATAGGCTATAGATAGATCAGACTCATAAAAACTTGTTCCCGCAAAAAAATTATCACGTAAGATCGGAGGTAAGCTTCTTCGCGCAGTGTTCTGCAATTTTGGAAATGCGCAGGGCGCGTGTCTCCGGTCGCTTCGTTAATGCCAGAGATAACAGCATAGCTCTGCGTTTCGATTTGCTTAAACTTAGAAAATGACTTTTTGAACCGGCCTTCTTTTTGAATGCAGCTTCCAGGTCTTTCGGAATAATGTGTTCCTCTACGTCATCTAAGACAGACCAAGCCCCATTTTGTTTAGCGACCTTAATTACCTGCATTCCGGCTTCTGTCATCAGTCCTTCTTTTATAAGCCGTTTGATTTTCTGCTTGTTTATTTTCGACCAGGTGCTGTTGGGTTTTCGTACGCTGAAACGTTGCATGAATTTTTCTTCGTCAACAGATTTTCGAATACTATCGATCCATCCAAAACAAAGCGCTTCGTCAACAGCGTCACTCCAGTCAAGAGTAGGTATACCGGATTCCTTCCGGTGAAGTATCAGCCATACCGATTGTGTTTTGTTGTGATTTTTCTGTAACCACTTTCGCCATTGCTGACGACTGCCGGGTGTAAATGATTCAAAGGAAGTTTCTTTCATCGTATGTTGAAGTTAATGGATTCGGAGTAAAAGTAAATGATGATGCCTGTCAACCTGTGTATAAAAATTCAATTCCAAAGTATATATTTATTTCATTGCCAGCAGAATAATGCAGACGAGGATAATGCCGGTAAGGTGATAGGTTCCACTGATGAAACTGTAATAGAGTGGCTTCGGTATATTCGGATTAATGGCAATGTTTACCGTGTTCGCTACGAGGTATCCAACACCAACAACTACAGCAAACTGAAGTGCGTTTTCAACCGAGTTGATCTGAAGTAAATTCATCAGGAGTGCACTGGTAATGGTAATAACAAAACAACACAACGCGGGGCCTACAATGAAAATCGGTGCTACTGCTTTTTGTTCTTCATTCTCTTTTCCAAGGGAGACTTTATACGGTTTACTGAAGAATAAAGTAAACCACAGTGCTCCGAGTATGAAATATACTACAAATGCCAGCAGAACGCTGACCCAATTGATGTGTGTTAATACATTAAACATGATGTTATACTTTGCTTTAAGGTTTATTGTTGAGCAAAAGTAGATAGGGACTGTGACAGCCCTGTGTCAGGGGTAGAAGGAATTAATGATGGCGGTCAAAATATTCCTGCAACGTCATGTTGTGCGGTTTGAATTTCTCAGAAAGTACTTCCAGCGTTTTTATGCGGTCGAGACGAAAATACCTGAACTCTTTGCGTAAACGACACCATGCTACAAGAAGCCAGTTGTCGGTACTTAATAATGCAAAGGGTTCTATGATCCTGTCGGAGACCTTATTTGCTTCGTTCATATACTCGATTTTGGTCAGGTAAAAATTGGTAAGCGCAAATTGCAGTGACGACAGGTTATCACTTGTTCTTTCAATATTCTTTACCTGATCTGTGTGTGTACGTTCTGCCAGCAAATTGACTTTGTCTTTTGCTGTATGATTCAGAACTGCTTTGATCTTGTCGATCGCATCAGCGTAATCTTTGATAAGCGATGCATCTTTATTCCGGAGCACTAACTGTTCTGACAAAATCAGTGCATTAGCTTCGCGCTCGGTAAACATGACAGGAGGGAGCCGATAACTTTCCATCAACTTATATCCTAAACCATCTTCGGTAATAATTGGAATACCGGATTGTTCCAATGTCTTGATGTCTCTGTAAATTGTCCTGACGCTTACCGAGTATCGGGATGCAAGTTCTGTTGCTGTTACCAGTCGTTTCGTTTGCAGTTGCGTGAGTATTGCCGTTAGTCGTGCAATTCGTTTTTTCTCGGTGTTGTCCATAGGCTATAGCAGCATACAAAGTCAAATATATGTATATGGATTAGCTCACGTGTGAAGCCGTCCATCGTTGCCGAAGCATGTTGATCAGCAAGTCGGTAAAGCCCCATCCGATTTCGCGTGCAGCCAATGCCGTTAAACTGTCCTGGTCCATTCGATGAGGTCTTGATGCTCCCGTCATGTTGGGTTTCATGTTCAGGTCGAACAGAAAGAATTTACCCGTTGCATCTGCGCGACAATCTATCCGGATCGGTGCTTTTGCTTCGACAAGAGTGGCTGCTTGTTCGCATTGTCGGCATACCTGTTTTAGCTGATCGTTGTTGCGTTCTTCTTCATTCAGCACGCTGCTGTTGTTGACCACGGCTACTACACCGTTGTAAGGCGCAACGCCATCTTTATGATTGAACCGTTTTACCGGTGGAAGGCTCCAGTGGGCTTTATATATATGTTCTTTACCATTCAATATATACTTACCGGGCGGCATTATTGTGACGGTGATTTCTTCTCCGGGTAAATAGGGTTCCATATATACCGCATCTCCATACTGTTGCTGCGCGAACAGATCGTTCAGCGTGTTTGTTAAACCGGCTGTATTTTGAACGACAACAACTCCCTGACTTCCGCGACCGCGTACCGGCTTCGCTACCACGGGAAACGCAAATGGAACTGACAAGTTTGCAAGATCATTCGCACGGATCAACACAGTCTCGGGTACAGGCAGGAGGTTATTTCGCAGAAGATCATTGGTAACAAGTTTGTCATCGTAAACATCTGCTATGCGCGGAGCCTGCCCGACAATAGCCACCCCGTTGTCAATAGCAGCTTCAACGGGATGGCCTGCAAACAAAACGGTATTCAGCCAAAGTATCGTTGCGCCCCGCGCATGTGCGTCTGCTATTCCCTTAGTTGTATCCGGAAACACCCAATCCAGATCCCGGCTGATGGCCGGATTATCAACCGGTGTAACAACTTCTATACCTGCCTGTTTTAACGCATATCCTATATCTGCTCCGCTATCTGCATATCCACCCGGTTTCATCGGTTTTATAATTCCATTTTTAGCAGGAGGGATCTCCGCCTGGTATAGAATAGCAACCGCTGGCGTTGTCTCAAACATGGTCATCGATATATGTTGTATCCGATATTTTCCTCAAGATTAAAAAAATCTCACGAAAATATTATGTAGTTAAGTGGCTACGCGTATATTTGTAGTCAAATAGCTACACGATGAATTTACGAAGAGATGTATTTCAGGCCATAGCGGACCCGACACGAAGGGCTATACTTCTGTTGGTTGCTTCGCAGTCGATGACAGCAGGTGCAATAGCTTCAAACTTTGATACAGCAAGACCAACGGTTTCCAAACACCTGGCAATACTTACCGAGTGTGAATTGTTGGAACAGGAACAGAACGGAAGAGAAATATATTATCACTTAAATCCCAAGAAGATCAAAGAGATTGCAGACTTCATTGAGCCGTTTCGTAAACTGTGGGACGACCGGTTTAATAAATTAGAATCCATCATGAAGAAATACAAACCCAAAAAATAGTATAATCATGGAAAGAAAAACAAAAATCGATGCCGAAGAAGGCAAGCACGACCTGGTAATAACGCGCGAGTTTGATTTGCCGCTGGATTTACTTTTCAGGGCGCACGTTGAACCCGAAATTATTGAACAATGGATGAGTACCAATGTGCTGAAGTTCGAAGGCAAAAAACACGGTGGCTGGCAATACCAAACCAAGGACGAGCAGGGAAATGTAGTGTTCCAGGCTAATGGTGTGTTCCATGAATTTATACCGGAGAAAAAAATTGTCCGCACGTTTGAAATGGAAAATACACCTTTCGCTCCACAACTCGAGTTCCTGGAATTTGAAAAACTTACAGACGATACAAGTAAACTCACATTGCATATAGTATATAAATCTGGTGAGCTTCGCGATCAAATGCTGAAGTTACCGTTCGCGCAAGGTATAAATATGGCGCATAACCTGTTGCAAAAAGTAGTAAGCAAACTTAAATAACGAAAGTATGTCAAAGAGAAATAAAATCATTTACTGGATTGCTACCTTGTGGCTTTCCTTGGGTATGGTGTCAACTGGCCTGGTACAGTTGCTCAAGAGAAAAGAAGAGATAGATTTAATGAGCCGTCTTGGGTATCCTGATTATTTTTTAACTATACTAGGTGTCTGGAAAATTTTAGGTGTTGTAGCAATATTGATTCCTAGATTTCCGGTGGTGAAGGAGTGGGCTTATGCAGGCTTTTTCTTTTCGATGACGGGTGCCGCATTTTCCCATATAGCATCCGGCACGTTGAATGAAATATACCCTTCGTTGCTACTGCTAGTGCTTACCGTGGTATCATGGTATTTCAGACCTGCTGAAAGAAAGGTAGTTTTATTAACTCAAAATAATTAACATGAATCCCAAGGTTGATTTCTATTTTATCAAAGCCAAAAAATGGCAGAAAGAGTTTGAGACATTGCGGTCGATCGTTCTTGATTGTCAGTTAACGGAAGAATTGAAGTGGGGCAATCCTTGTTATACCTTTGAGAAGAAGAATATAGTTCTAATACACGGGTTTAAAGATTACTGTGCGTTGCTGTTCTTTAAAGGTGCACTGTTGAAAGATCCGAAAGGTATCCTGGTTCAACAGACCGAGAATGTACAATCTGCACGGCAGATCCGATTCACCAATGTACAGGAAATTGTGAAACTGAAAGCGACTTTGAAGTCCTATATCTATGAAGCTGTAAAAGTAGAGGAGTCCGGTTTGAAAGTAGAATTTAAGAAGACTTCAGAGTTTGCAGTCCCGGAAGAATTTCAGAATAAACTCGATAAGAACCGTGCCTTGAAAACTGCTTTTAACGCGTTAACGCCAGGCCGGCAGCGGGCTTATCTTTTTTATTTTTCATCTGCGAAGCAATCCAAAACGAGAGCCGCCAGAGTTGAAAAGTATGTAGAACAAATTCTGGACGGGAGAGGACTGGATGACGAGTAGCATCTTGAAATGCAATAACAACAATCATTTTTAATTCATAACATATAGTATATATATGAAAGGCACTAAAAAGAAATTATCGCAAGCCGACAGCGAAGAACTTCTTAAGATTCTGAAGACGCGCTTCGAGAAAAATATGAAGCGCCATAAAAGTATCAAGTGGACTGATGTGGAAACCAGGCTCGAAGCGAGTCCGGATAAACTTTGGTCGCTTAGTGAAATGGAAGTAAGCGGAGGCGAACCGGACGTTGTTGGCTATGATAAAAAAGCAGACGAGTATATATTCTATGATTGTTCAGCAGAAACTCCGAAAGGGCGCAGAAGTATTTGCTATGATGCTGAAGCACTGGAGTCGAGGAAAGAACATAAGCCCAAGAACAGCGCCATCGAAATGGCGGCTGCCATGGGCATTGAAATTCTGACGGAAGAACAATATCGCGCGTTGCAGGAACTCGGAGAATTCGATTTGAAAACATCGAGCTGGGTAAAAACTCCGGTTGCTGTTCGTGAACTTGGAGGCGCGCTATTTTGTGACCGCCGTTACGACCAGGTATTCCTGTATCACAACGGAGCAGAGTCCTACTATGCTGTGAGGGGATTCCGTGGTTCACTGCGCGCCTGACAATCTGAAATACGCAACTATATATACTATACGTTCTGTTTCTGCAGATGCAGCGAAATATAGTGTTCGAGTTTGTCGAGATTTTGTTTTTGACCTTCGTCTGCTTTATGCGCTTTCACTACGATGTCGCGCATCTCGACTGTGTCAAATTCCAGCGACCAGTCAATTTGTGTTTCTTCACCTTTTGCTTCGAACAGAACGGTGGTGATGAAATGCGGATTGAAGTGCTCGAACACAATTTTCTTTAACGGTATAATTTCTTTGAAGATGCTTCTGTTCGGATAATTTGTTCCGTCCGGTCCATGCATGGTCAATGTCCATTCACCACCTTCTTTAAAGTCCATACTGTGAATGGTATTGGTAAATCCGTTAGGTCCCCACCAGTTAGCAATGTGTTCCGATTTAGTCCATACTTCCCACACGAGATCAACTAGAGCTTTGAACATTCGCGTGCTGCGTATTTGTTTGCTTTGGTTATTTTCCATGGTGTTATCGTTTATTCTTTTGAATCTTTTCCAGGTAAGCATCTAGGTTGTTGAAGCGGTCTTCCCAGATTTTGAGGATCTGACCCAGCCACAGATCAATTTTCTTCATCTTCTCCATTTTAATCTGGTAGTATATCTCCCGTCCTTGCTGGTTTGATTCTACGAGGCCGCACTCCGTAAGTATAGCCCTGATACCGAAGGCGATCAGGGCAGAAGAAACTCTGGGGATAATCAATACTGCGGTTGAGACAGTCTCTAGAATTTTCTCGAGACCACAGACTTCTCAGGAGATTTGAATTTATCAATCATAACGATTGCCGTGCGATATGCCAATGTAAATAGCGATGACGCGCCCCATTGGTATTTATAGGTGTTCACCAGAAGTTTCGCTTTCTTAAAGATTGATACTCGTACCAGACCCAACTGCAACAATCGCAGTTTAAAAAGTTTATACCCGTTGCCAACATCAGGGGTCGTAAGCAATTTGAAATATTTTGCTTCTCTACTGCTGAGCGAATAGTTCTGCAGAGCTGCCAAAGTATATTCCGGTATAGCGCAGATGCCTTCGTTGTTCAGATATTCCAGTAGAACCTTAGCAGGTATATGCAGGTTGTTCTGTTGTATAACTTCGAGAACAAGTTTCCAGTTAAAGTCAGGTGTGCTCCGGATGATATAGGTTGTATCTACAATAGCACGCAGTATAGTATCGCCTCCCAGATCATAGCCATGAATAAGCGCACTGATAAACTGGTGCTCCGGACGCAACATCTTATGGCCCGGTTTATAAGTTATCGCTTCCTTCCAAAAACTTTCAACCGTGTTTTCTGTGAGTGGAAAATCATGAAAGCGAATGTGTAAGTCAATTTCAAATTGATCTTTCACAAGGTGTGTTGCGTGGTGCAGACTCTGCGTTACTGCCTCCGGTATATATTGCGTGTCTTTGCTTACCCATCGATTATCTGTCAGGATTTTTAATGACGTGTGCCATGAATCGTGGTGAATCATAAGATCAAGATCCAAAACAGAACGAACACCCAGGTCTTTATAGTAGACCTCGGTCATCGGAAAACCTTTGATGACAAGATGCTTTATACCCTGCGAATTGAATGTCTCAGCGATATTTTTGAGTTCATCTTTCAATAACTGGTTTCGAACCCATATATAGCGGTAGTATCCTTTCAGAGCTGTTATCAGCGGATGATTAACGCCAGCCGAAGACATCTTTTTATATAGTAATGCGAGCAGCCGCTGTGAAGCAAAATCGAGACGATCGTAAACCTGTGGAAGTATACCCGATGATGGTTGGCTGGTGAGATTACTGAAACCATTTACCGACATCCATTTCTCCCAGTATGGAACAGCCTTGTCGTTGTCCAAAAGACAAGCTTTCAAAAGGAGAGTTTGATGCGCAGTAGGCAGTGGGTTGTAAAAGTTGTTTGGTAAAGTGTGCATCAGGCGTACGCTGTTTTTAATTCAATAACTTGATCTGCAAGTGAACGTAATCTCTCGGTATGTGTGATAATGAGAACCGATGGACTATGTTCTTGCTTTTTCAGGGAGCTTGCAACCAGTTCTACGGTTGCTTCGTCAAGATGGTTGGTTGGTTCATCCAAAATTATAAGCGATGCTTTGGCCAGGAAGCATCGTGCTATAGCAATCTTCTGTCGCTGTCCTCCGGAGAGACTTGCGCCCTTCTCACCAATGATCGTGTGAAGTCCCTCGGGTAACGATTCGATAAATTCATGCAGACCTGAATAATGTATAGCCTCTTGTACTGCCGTTAGATCAGCATCGGGAAGTCCGTACGTTATATTATCCAGTATGGTACCTTGAAATGTGGTGTCCTCCTGGAGCACTACGGCTATCTTGCTTCGCAGATATTGAATGTCCCATTGTGTATACGCTATACCACTTGCGTATAGAGCACCGCTATGCGGTTGGTATAGTCCTAGTATAAGGTTTACCAATGTACTTTTACCGGAGCCGTTCGGTCCGATCACCAACGTTGTCTCACCGGGAGACAGCGTTAGATTAAAATCTTTAAAGAGTGCGTGCTCACCGAATGAGAATGTAATATTCCTGCATTCAATTCTGCCATCAAACTTTGGTCGTGTTGTGCCGGTGTAAGTCTCATCATGTTGTTCGGATAATAACCGGGTGCATTGTTGCCACGAATCGGCCCCTTCCAGGACAGAAGG